>CAVCBG010000313.1:0-2444 GCA_963600285.1 Anaerovoracaceae bacterium | reverse complement strand
CGATTATCAACCCTCTCCGGCACCATATCATGCTCGGACAGCCGCTTCCAGGCAACGGATTCCCAACGTGTGCCGGGCTTGCCGTAGTTCGCGTACGGATCAATGGACAGCCCGCCGCGGGGGAGGAACTTCCCCCAGACCTCGATGTACTTCGGCTCCAGCAGGGCGACCAGGTCCTTCATGATCACGTTCACCACGTCCTCATGAAAATCGCCGTGGTTGCGGAAGGAGAACAAATACAGCTTCAGGGATTTCGACTCCACCAAATACTGATCCGGCACGTAGGAAATATAGATCGTGGCGAAGTCCGGCTGTCCGGTGATCGGGCAGAGGCTCGTGAACTCGGGGCAGTTGAACTTGACGAAGTAATCATTGTCCGGATGCTTGTTCGAGAAGCGCTCCAGCGTCGACGGATCGTAATCCATGGCATAATTTGTGACCTTGCTGCCGAGCTTGGTCAGGTTTTCTTTTTCTCTCATTTTTATCCTTTCGCGAAATACTTTTCATCCACATCGAAGGTGTCAATCCCTTCGGATTTCTTCAGCCGATTGACGGCCCAATACAGCAGCGGGGTGCAGAGCACCTCATAACAGACCTTGAACAGGTACTGGAAGAGCACCATCCGCCAAAGCGAAGCGGTCGGCATCGTCCCGTAGAACGACACCATGATAAAGATAATCGAGTCGAAGCCTTCGCCGACGAGGGTGGAGAGGATCGACCGCACCCAAAGGCGGGAGCCGTTCGTGGCGACTTTCAGCTTCGAGAGGATCACGGCATTCGAGAACTCACCGAAGAGGTACCCGATGAACGAGGCCGCCGCCACGCGGGGCGTTGTTCCGAGGACCGCCGCGAAGGCGTCCTGATTCGTCCAATAATCCGGATGCGGGAGGGCGACGGTGAGCATGTACACCAGCACGGCGAAGAGGCTGCAGGCGAAGCCCATCCAGATGACCGTCCGCGCCTTGCGGAAGCCGTAGACTTCGGTGAAGACATCCCCGAAAATGTACGTGATCGGGAAGAGGATCACCGCCGCCGGCAGGGTGACGGATGAGGTGACCGCCCACATCTTGCCCGCGATCAGGTTCGAAAGCAGCAGGCAGGTGATATAAACGGCGACGAGGACCATAAAGGTCTGAGACACGGTATTCTTTTCTTTCACGGAAAGAATCTCCTTTGCGATTATTTCTTCCGCAAAGCCGTCACGGCAGCGGCGCGTTTAAATAAAAACCGGCTCCGTGGTTCGGAACCGGGTCAAGACACGCGCGAGCGCCGAGTCCCGGTTTTACTTTACGACAGGAAGGTACAAATGAACTGTCGGCTCCGTGAGGAACGGATTTATTATATCACAATCAATCGTTTTCGAGAAAATTCAGGCACCGCTGTTTATAATCCGGCGCCTCGTCAAACACGCCGTGGCCGTAATTCGCGTCATAGAGATAAAGACCGCAGCCGAGGGCGTCGGCGATCTGCTTGGAGCCTTCCGCGGTGGTGACGCGGTCGCCCTCCGCGCCGATCACGAGGACGGGGCATTGGACGGCGGGGAGCTCGGCGAAGCAGTTGAAGGATTTGCAGGCGTTCGTCAGGATGAGGAAGCGCTTGAATTCGTCCTCGGTAATATTGAGATTGAGCGCCATCAGCGCGTCCTTATACTGCCGCAGCGTCTCGAGCGAATACACGTGGACGGCGAAGCTTTCGAGCAGGGCGGGCTCGTTCCGTTCTTCCGCGAGACGGGACCATTCAGCCACGGTCTCATTGAAGACGGCGTTCGGCTTCGCGAGGGTCGAGCCGAGGATCATCTTCCGAACCAAGCGCGGATGATCGATGGCGAGGTACTGCGCCATCATCCCGCCCTGCGAAGCGCCGAAGACGTCGGCGTTTTCGATGTGCAGTTCGGACATCGCCGCGGCGGTATCCGCTGCCATATCGCGGACCGAATACCCCTCGCGGATGTCCTTCGCCCGGTCGAAGAGATACACCGTGTACTCCGCGGTGAAGTCCTTGTACGCCTCCGCGATGGAGTCGGCGTACCGGGTCACGCTGTGAATTGACAGCCCGGGCAGGATCACGAAGGACTTCCGCCCGCTGCCGAATTTGACATAATCCATTTGAACGGTGCCGGTTGAAACGGTATTAATAGCTGCTGTCATTGTTTGCCTCATTTCAATGCAGTTTACCGCCGAATCGGCGGATGGATTCGAGAATGTGACAAGCGCCGCGGTATCACAATCCTTTCTCGCGCGGGGGATTTTATGCTAAAATAGAAACGGTTTGGAGAGATGGCCGAGTGGTTTAAGGCGCCTGTCTTGAAAACAGGTGTGGGGTAACTCACCGTGGGTTCGAATCCCTCTCTCTCCGCTGAAAAAGACGCCGTTCCGGGCGTCTTTTTTGTTGTCTGCGCTGCGAGCAGCGGGCAGTGGACAGGTGGGCAGTTGCGCCCGACATTC
>CAVCBG010000312.1:0-2448 GCA_963600285.1 Anaerovoracaceae bacterium | reverse complement strand
CACTCTTCACTCTCCACTCTCCACTCTTTTTTCGGGGAAGGGGGACCACGTTAGTGGTGGATGAGGTGAACATGAGACCCGCTCCCCTTTGCGGAGTTACTGCGCCCGCGCCGCGTCCGTCAGATCCAAATATTCAATAAACTTCCTCGCGGCGGGGGTTAGGCTTTTCCGGTCTTTGAAGGCGAGGATGATCGTCCGGTAATACGGAACTTTGAGCGGTCGGATCTCAAGATTGAACGGAATCCGGCGGAGGATCAGCTCCGGAAGAATGCTGACGCCGAGGCCTTTCTCAACCATGGCCATGATGGCGAAGTCCTCCCACGTGGTGAAAGCAATGTCCGGCTTCACCCCGGCGCTTTCGAGAATGTCGGAGACTTCGGTCTTCCCGCCGTGCTCCAGCAGCAGGAACGGCAGGCCGTTCAATTCCTCAATGTCGACCGTCTCCTCCGCGGCAAGCGGATGCCCGACCGGGAGGACGACCTGATACGAATCGCGGACGACCTCAATATTTTGGAAACGCGGCGCGGTCGTCAGATGAATGAAGCCGCAGTCAATCCGTCCTTCGTCAAGCAGACGCTCGACCTCGTTGTAATCCCCAAGCAGAAGCTCATACTCAATTCCCGGATAGTCGGCTTTCAAACGGGCGAAAACATCCGGCAGAATGTTGATCGCGACGCTCGCGCAGGTCCCGATGCGGACAATGCCGGTCTCGAGGCCGTTCATTCGGCTGACTTGTTCCGCCAATTGGTCGTATCCGCGCAGGGCGTTGCGGACGAACGGCAGCATCTGCTCGCCGGCGGAGGTCAGGCAGACGCCGGTCTTGCTCCGTTCCAGCAGAGTCATGCCCCATTCCTTTTCCAAGTCGGCGATCATTTTGCTGACGGAAGACTGCGCGTAATCCATGGATGCAGCCGCCGCGGTAAAGCTGCTTTTCTCGACGGTCTTCACGAAGGCGAGGTATTTGAGCAAGGGATTTTCCATGTCCATTATTCCATTCTTCGATAATAACTATCTATAATATTCTCATTATCTATTATAGCAGTGCTCTTATAATATTCCAAGAATGATCGAAGGAGAAAAACGTGCGCCTCAAAAACCAAGAAATTGATATGCTTCACGGCCCGCTCGCGGGGAAAATAATTCTTTTTACGCTGCCAATCGCCTTGAGCAGTATGATCCAACAGCTGTTTAATTCTGCCGATACGGCCGTCGTGGGCCTTTTGGGCGACGCGAATGCCCTCGCGGCAGTCGGTACCAATACGGAGATCGTCGCCCTGATCGTGTCCATCTCCACCGGGCTTGCTGTCGGAGCGAACCTTCTGGCGGCGAACAGGATCGGCCGCAACGAGACGGATCAGATCCCGGAAGCCGCGCGGACGGCGCTCTTCCTCGCGCTGATTATCGGTGTCGGCGGATGCCTGCTCGGGCTGTTCATCAGCGAATCGCTGCTGACGTGGATCAAGACGCCGGACGCCATTATGCGTGAAGCCGTGCTCTATCTGCGGGTTTACTGCCTTGGCTATCCCTTCCTGCTGCTGTACGATTTCGCTTCGGCGATCCTGCGCGCGCATGGGGACAGCCGCTATCCGTTTATCGCCCTCGTCCTGTCCGGCATCGTGAACATCGGCTTGAATCTCTTCTTCGTCATCGCGGTTCATATGGGCGTCGCGGGGGTGGCAGCGGCTACATCGATCTCGACGGCGTTTTCGGCGGCGCTGGTTCTCCGCCGGCTGATCAAAAAGACGGGGCTGTCTCTTCGCAATCCGCGTATGCAGCGTGAATACGTGAGTGAGATCCTGACCACCGGGATCCCGGCTGCCGTTCAGGGGGCGGTGTTCTGCTTCGCGAATATCTTCGTCCAGGCGTCCGTCAACTCCCTCGGCGAGAACGCGATTGCCGGGAACACCGTGACATTGAATTTCGAGTATTTTGTCTATTACATTATCACCGGCTTCGGTCAGGCGGCAACGACCTTCACCGGGCAGAATTACGCCGCCGGGCAGCATGAACGCTGCCGGAAGATCTTCGGCTTGAGCCTCGGGCTCTCCCTCCTCTGCAGTGCGATCCCGGTTTATATCATCGTCTTATTCGGGAACTTCTTCTGCGGACTGTTCACTTCGGACCCCGGCGTGATTGAATGCGCCATCGTGCGTATGATGTGCGTGATGGTGTTCGAACCGCTGTGCAGCTTCTACGAGATCCCGGCGGGCTGCCTTCGCGGAAGGGGACATTCGCTTTACCCCGCTGTCGCGACGGTCGTCGGCACCTGCGTGCTTCGGTTGGTGTGGATCTTTACCGTGTTCAAGGCCAATCCGACGCTCCCGACGCTCTATCACGTGTTCCCGCTGTCGTATTTCTTGACAATCTTCCTCGTGAATATGGGGTTTGTTTTTACGAGGACAAAAAGACAGAGTGGAGTTGAAAAAGTCAATAGTCAATAGTCAATAG
>CAVCBG010000311.1:0-2450 GCA_963600285.1 Anaerovoracaceae bacterium | reverse complement strand
CTAAAAAGGAAGATTATCATCATGGAAGAGAACAACACCAACCCGAATGAAGAGCCCGCCGTGAACCCGGCCGAGGCCCCTGTTTCCGAAGAAGCGGCTGTCGAATATCCGAACGCCGCTCCCATCTCCGATGAGCCCGCCGAGAAGCCGGCCGAAGAGCCTGTTTCCGACGAACCCGCCGAAAAGCCTGCCAAGGACAAGAAAAAGAAGAAGTCCAAGAAGGGCTGCATCATCGTCCTGATCATCCTGATTCTGATCATTGCCGGCATCTACGTCGCCAACAATTACGTGGGATGGCTCCAGAAGGCCATGTACCCCTTCAAGTCATTCGAAGTCACCGAAGAGAAGCTCGCCGAGATCGCCCCGATTGACGAGAACGAAGCCGCCGCTGTCGACGCCATGGAAACCTATTCCTCCGACGACACCTGGGCCGTCTACGTCTACCTGATCGGCTCCAACCTCGAGAGCCTCGACATGAACAACCTCTCCACCTACATGCAGATCCTCATCAACGACGAAGTCGCCTCCAGAGAGGACACCTCGAAGTCCAAGAGAGAAATGCTGATCGACTTCGCCAACGAGATCGAAGACAAGGGCGCCGAGCTGCCGAATGTCTTCTTCGAGACCCAGACCAACGACCCCTCAACGGGAGAATCCTCCGGCGTCGTCGCGGACAACCCGACCGAGAAGGGTTTCGCCTCCGCCGACTTCAATCAGATGGCTTCCGTCGACCTCAGCGGTAAGGTCAAGGTCATCGTTCAGACCGGCGGCGCTGCCCGTTGGCAGAACATCAACATCAACCCGAACAAGACCCAGCGCTGGCTCATGGATGAGAACGGCGTGAAGCAAATCAGCTCCGTCCCCGCCATTAATATGGCCTCGGTCGATAACCTCGCCGACTTCCTGACCTTCTGCAAAGACAACTACCCCGCCGACCACACCATGGTCCTCTTCTGGGATCACGGCGGAGCTTACACCGGCTACGGTGTCGATGAACTCTACGACTCCACGCTCTCCCTCGACGACATGCACGAAGCGCTGGAAAAGTCCGTCGGTTATGATCCGGAGAACCCGTTCTTCGAAGTGATCGGCTTCGACGCCTGCCTGATGGCGAACACCGACGTCATCAACTCCCTGTACGGCTTCAGCAAGTACCTGCTCGCCTCCGAAGAGACCGAGCCGGGCACCGGCTGGGATCATGAAGCGTGGCTGTCCTACCTCAACGAGCACACCGAAACCAACGGCGCTCAGCTGGGCAAAGTCGTCACCGACTCCTACATGGATGCCTCCAACGGCGCCTTCGCCGACCTCGGCTACGTCTCCGCGGGTACCTTCTCCGTCCTTGAAATGAACGAAGCCAAGGCCACCTCCGACGCCTACGCCGACTTCATGAAAGCCGCCCTCGAGGCCGCGATCAAGGATCCGACGGTCATCTCCGAAGTCTCCGCCTCCGCGAAGCGCTCCGTCTTCTTCGCCGGCAGCGCTTACTACGCCTATAACACCATTGACCTCGGTCTGTGGATGGATAACATCACCGGCGACCTGGCTGACGAAGCCGCGGCGGTTTCCGAACATCTGCATAAGGCTGTGCTGTATCACCGCGGCTCCTCCTACCTGAAGGAAGCCCAGGGTATCTCCGTCTACTATCCGGCGGATACCTCCACCATCTACGGCCTCGCCTACATGCTGGATTACATCAACAACATCAACAAGAACGACGACATCAACGCCTTCTATTATTACAAGACCGCGGGCGTCCTCAATGACGAACTCGAGTCCTACGTCGAAGGCGAAGGCTACGGCAGCCCGAAGCAGCTGAATTTCTCCGCCCTTGACACGCTGAACAAGTCCGAAGTCACCATCGGCGAAGACGGCGGTTTCACCGTCCAGGCCACTCAGGAACAGATCGACCTCCTGCAGGATGCCGTCCTCCAGATCGGCAAGTACGATGAAGACACCGGCAAAATCACCTACTACGGCGAAGACCGCTACGTCGGCCTGAACACCGAGACCAACGAATTCGTCGTCACCTTCGACGGTGAGTGGACGATGATCAACGACACCCCGATGGCGCTGGAAGTTGTCGACTCCACCGAGGAGAACGTCCTCTACAAGGTCCCGATGACTTACAACTTCCTCGGCACGATTGACTTCTTGGTCAACTACAACTTCGAGAGCGACACCACCGAGTTCATCGGCATCCGCCCCGACCTGGATGCCGCGAACCTGATGGGCAGAGACCTGCTCCCGCTCGACACCGGCGCCTACTACATGGTGACCTATCAGACCAGCAATCTGAATGACTACACCACCGGCACCACCACGAGCTCCGCGATGAAGCTGAACGAGGACACCACCCTCGCCGCGAAGCCGCTCGCCGACGGCACCTACCTTGCCATCATCAACTTCGAGGACATCCGCTCCGACTCCTACTACTCCCCGGTCGTGAA
>CAVCBG010000310.1:0-2455 GCA_963600285.1 Anaerovoracaceae bacterium | reverse complement strand
TCCCCTCGTAGGGGAAGGGGGACCGCTTGCGGTGGATGAGGTGATCCCGCCCGGCGTCCGGCGCTTTTGACAGAGCGATCACCGCAAACCCGAGCCCGGTGGTCCTCTTCCCGCGGACGAGGCATGTTGAGACGGTGGTATTGATGAAGAGAGAATGCGACAGCGTTTTGTCAAAAATTTGAAATATTGACAAAACGCCGGGGGAGAAGGCAACTATTCGGAAATTCCGAATTGTTCAAAATGATATTCACCGGCGAATCAAGCAGGGATTATAATTAAATTCTTCTTGGTTATATGCTATCGATAAACTGAACTCGATGCCTGCCGGTGACCGGGTGAACTCCCGATGCGATCGATATCTTTGAAAATGAATGATAGGGGGCGTAAACATGCCAACAACAATAGAAGTCAATAAACAAAGCGTGGAAGCGCTCCTGGGCAGCGGAAAAGACAAACCGTTTGTTATCCCGGAATACCAGCGTCCGTATGCTTGGACAGATGAACAGATAGAAACACTCTTTGAGGATTTATGGGAGTTTACCGCGACAAGCGGCGGTACAGAAAAAGAATGCTCCTATTTTCTCGGAAGCATTGTTTCCTATGAAAATGAAAACGGCGAGCAGGAGATTATTGACGGGCAGCAGCGTATCACATCCTTGTTTTTATTGCTGCGCGCGATTTATACAAAGCTTGACGCGACTCCCGTGTCCGAGAGAACCGCGGAGGCGATTAACTTTATCGGCAAAATTGAGCCTACGATTTGGCGTACCGATAAGCTCACAGGAAAAGTGAATCTCAAAAACATCCTTTTGACTTCGCGTGTGGTGAATAACGAAGGGAATGAAATCCTGCGCTCCATTCTGGAGACCGGAAAAGCCGATGAGAACGCGAAAGACAATTATTCCCGGAACTACCGCCGATTCCAAGAGCTGTTTGATAAGCATTCCAAAGAGAACCCGCTGATGGTATATCAGTTTATCTACAGCCTCTTGAATCAGGCCATTCTGCTTCCGATTACAGCTGACACCCAGGACACTGCTTTGACGATTTTCTCGACATTGAATGACAGAGGCCTGCCTCTGTCGGACGCGGACATTTTCAAAGCAAAGATTTACAATCAGCTTGATACGGATGAGAAGCAGATCTTTATCGAGCGCTGGAAAGATTTAGACGAGCAGACTACAGACGCGAATGAAAGCATCCAGCAACTGTTTTATTACAATATGTTTTATTACCGCGCGCTGGATAAAGATACGAATACCACCACGCCCGGTGTCAGAAAGTATTACGCGGCGAACAAATTTGAGCGTTTGTATAATTCGTCGCTGATGGACACCCTCTTTACGATTCTGAATCTGTGGAAGGTCGTAAACAAGGGCGAAGAGCTTGAAGGTGAGGTTTGGTCCAAGAATAATAAAATCAGACAGACCTTGGATACCTTGACTTCATATCCGAATGAGTTCTGGAAATACCCGGTCGTCATTTACTACGTTTGCTACCACGAGGAAAAGGATTTTGAAACAAAATTCGCGTTGTTCTTGAACAAACTGCTTATGGAGCTGATGACAAAGTACTTGATGGTGCCGACAATTAACGCCGTAAAGCCGGATATTCTGAAGCTGGATTCCGCGATTATCGCCTCCGATACACCTGTATTTGAGTTCAAACCTGTAGATATGACGCAGCTGGACCCTTATATTAAGAACCCGAATCGCAACATGGTGCGTATGCTCCTGAAGACACTTGCCTACGAGCATCAGGAAAATCTGCTTCCGTCTAAATGGGAGATTGAGCATATCTTCCCGCAGAAGTGGCAGAATAATTATTTCCCGAATGAACCCGATGCAACTATCAAGGAGCAAATCGAGCATATAGGCAACAAGCTGCCCTTTGAAAAGAAGCTGAATATTTCTGCCGGTAATGGCTATTTCGGCAAGAAGAAACAACTGTATGCAGATTCCAATATCCGCATCACAAAGGATATGGGAACTTCGGAATTAATGGATTGGGATTTGACTTGCATCACGGAACGCGACGAACGCGTATCTGAAGAAGTGATTCAGATTCTGAAAAGATGGAACAATGAGTATTTGAATGCTTCGTCCGAAGATAATAAGCCGGAAGCTCCTTCTGAGGAAGACTTAAAGCGAATTGCGGAGTATAAAAAGAACGGCTGGATATAGCATCGAGCCGGTGTGCTTGCCGGAAAGGTGTTCAGCTATCCGGAAATTCCGGATAGCTCAAAACGACCTCCCCGAAACGAATCTCGATCCGCCGGCAGTGCGCAGGCGGATTCAGTTATTAAGAAATGCACTGTCCGATACGCCAGACATTCGCAGTCTCACCCACCTTGAGCCGCGCTTTCTGCCTTCCCCTATTGAGGGGAAGGGGGACCGCTTCGCGGTGGATGAGGTGCGATGATTCAAACGCTTGATATTGCAATTCGCGTTTCCGA
>CAVCBG010000309.1:0-2457 GCA_963600285.1 Anaerovoracaceae bacterium | reverse complement strand
GAAGTCGTCGCCGTTGCGGTAGGTGGCGTGCGTACCGAGGCCGACCACGAAGCGCATGAAGCCCTCGTCCTTGTGGCTGTTCGCCGTCCATCTGAACGGCGACTTGCCGGAAGCAAGGCCGGCGACATCCGGGAAGAAATAGGCGCCGGTGCTGTGTCCGTGGACACGCTGGATCAGGATCGCCATGGCCTCGGTGTAATCGGTGAGGCCGTTCTTGCGGCGGTAAGACAGGGCGTTCGGGTTGAAGGTGCTCGCGTAGACGATGCGGATGGCGTCTTCCAACGCTTCAAGGTTTTCCTCGGCAGTCCCCTGGTTCGGCAGGTAGACGCTGCGGTACAGGCTGTTGAATGGGTGGTTGATGGAGTTCTCAAGCAGGCTCGAGGAGCGCACAATGAACGGCTGGCCGTTCATCGTCTCGACGACGCGTTTCAGTCCGCGGACGATCTCCTGCGGGAATTCGCCTCTGGAGAAATCCGCCTGCAGCGCGGGGTAGTCCTTGCGGCACTCTTCCTCCGTCTTGTAGATCTGGTCCATCCAGCCGACGATGTTATTGATCAGCATGAAGTTGTTGAACTCTTCCGCGCCGATATAGATCGACTCGACGGTGCCGACGGCGTTGCGGATGTCGCTGTCCGCGGAGGCGCGGAGGATGCGGTTCGCCAGCAGCAGCTGAGCGGTCTTGGAGCCGACAGAACCGCGGCCGATGCGGTGGCGGTTGATTTCCAACAGATCATGGATGGAGAAGACGTTTTTCGCGACCCGGATGTAAGACGCGCGGTCGGAAAGGAGACGCCGGATCAGCGTGACTTTGGCGGACATCAGCTGCGCGGCGTAGTCTTTCTGCTCGGCGGCGGGCAGATGCTCCATGACGAGCGCCTGCTCAATGATGGTCTCGACGGTGGCGTGCTGAATGTTGTGCCAAGACAGCGTTTCAACGCGTCCCGCGGCCGGGTTGCGCAGTACGGAGGCGACGAGTTTATTGAAGTCTTCCAGCGTGTAGCGGTGCGCGAACTCCTGGCGGATCATGTCGCTCTGGACACGGCTGAGACGTTTCTCCCAAGTCTGCTGCCCTTCCTGCGCGAACGGGTTCTTCAGCCCTTCGCGTTTCTGGGTCAGCAGCGCGAAATCACGGACCTTTTCCGTGAACAGGTTTACGGTGATATACCCGTCCTGCAGAAGACGGTTGTACATTTCATTTTCAATTTTATCCGACAGGATCGGATACTGTGACAGCGTTGCCTGAATGGACGAAAGTACATTCGGGGAATAATCGGTTTGCGGCATGGTAAAAACTGACCTAACCTCCATGTTTACGCGAAGTGCATCGGCATAATGACGTATTTGTAATCAACCTGGTCGTCAACCGGGGAAATCATGGCCGGGGCCATGGTGGCGTTCGTGCGGAGGTATACATTCTGGGATTCAACGACATCCAGGACGTCCTTCAGGTAACGGACGTTGAACGCGATCTGAATGTCTTCGCCGTCGACGTTGGCTTCAATGACGTTCTGCTGGGAGCCGCCGCTCTGTTCGGCTTGGGTCATGATGGTGATGCTGCCGGTGCCGCTTTCGGAGGCGGTCTTGATATCCAGCTTGATCAGGTTCTTGTTGTCGCGGGCGATGACGCCGGCCTGGCTGCAGGCGCTCTGCAGGGCGGCCGTGGAGACGACGATGGAGGTCTTGAAAGAAGTCGGGACGATGGCTTCGTAATTGATGAATTCACCGGCGATCAGGGAGGAGATCAGCTCGGCATTGTCCAGGTGGAAAATGACCTGGCTCTTGCCCTCGCAGAAGGCCATGGAGACGGTCTTGTCGTTCGGACCGGCGATGCGGGCGAGTTCGCGGAGGGCCGTCGCCGGGATAATGGCGGACAGCGGGGCGTCGAGGCTTTCGGAGAGGACGATCTTCTTGATGGCGATGCGGTAGCCGTCGGTCGCGGCCATGGAGAGGATGTTGTCGTTGACGGACATCTTCACGCCGTGCAGGACCGGGCGGTTGTCATCCACAGCGGCGGCGAAGGCGACCTGACCGATCATCTTCTTGATCTCCGGCATTTCGAAGGAGACCGCCTGGGAGGAATCGAATTCGGGCATCGGCGGGAATTCGGAGGCTTCAATGCCGCGGATGTCCGTGACCACCTTCTGACAGCGTACGGTGACAGTCTGGTTGGTCTCATTCAGGGTAAGGGAGACGGTGTCCGCGGGCAGGGTGTTGACGTGATCCGTAAACAGCTTCGCGGGGACCGTGATGGAACCGGGTTCATCAATCTGAGCGGGGATCCAGTAACGGAGACCGAGTTCGAGATTCGTGCCGGACAGGCAGATGCAGTCCTGCTCGGTGGTGATGAGGATGTTTTCAAGAATGGTCAGTGTGCTGCGCGAAGAGACAGCGTGGGATACGACGCTGAGCGCCTGCGCGAGATTCGGCTGTGATACGGAAATTTTCATTTTGCCTCCC
>CAVCBG010000308.1:0-2464 GCA_963600285.1 Anaerovoracaceae bacterium | reverse complement strand
TGGAAGGTTCTCACCCCGGCCCAGATCGCCGACATCCTCCGCGCGTGCCTGTAATCGCGTAATTCCATAATCTAAATCAATCCCGTCGATGATATCGGCGGGATTTGTTTTAAAAGAAAATTGCAAATACAAGTAAATTCCGGAGATTTGACTAAAAATATGCGGGAATAAGGGCAAAATATTCAGTATAATGTAATTAGTAAAAGAACATGAAAGAAGAACAGGACGGTGATGAAAATGATTGACCGCTGGATCGCAGAGGCAACAGAATGCGATTTCAAGGTTGCCTTGGAAACAAAGAAACCCAAAAGCTGGTTGAAAAGCGTCAGTGCCTTCGCGAACGGCATCGGAGGAACGCTGTTCTTCGGTATTGACGACGACAGGAATGTCGTAGGACTTTCCAATGCCCAAGCGGATGCGGAAGCAATCAGCAGATTGATCAAAGAGCGGATCACGCCGATTCCGAATTTTATTCTTGTACCTGAGCGAGAAGATGGGAAAGACATTCTTATACTGTCCGTTTTCTTAGGCGGTTCTACTCCATATTATTACAAAGCTGACGGGTTAATGGAAGCATATATCCGCCTCGGCAATGAAAGCGTACCTGCGCCGGCCTATGTTTTGAATCAACTCATTCTCAAGGGCATGCACCGTACATACGACGAATTAATTTCCGAGTACGATTTCAAAGATTATTCCTTTTCCAAACTGCGAGAACGTTTTAAGTCTTGGACCGGCAATAGTATGGAAGAAAAGTTATTCGATTCTTTCGGCTTGAGAGACAAAGACGGTAAACTGACCAACGCAGGAGCTCTTCTCGCGGATGATTCACCAATCAGGCACTCACGTCTGTTCTGTACAAGGTGGTACGGTCTCGATAAAAGCGGCGGCATCGTGGACGCGCTCGACAGCGCGGAATATTCCGGAAGTTTGATCATCTTACTCAACGAGGGCGTAAGTTTCGTAAAACGAAATATGCGAACACTTTGGAAGAAAACCGCTGACTCTCGCATTGAGATGCCGGACTACTGCGAGCGCAGTGTCTTTGAAGCACTTGTCAACGCGCTGATCCACCGTGACTACCTGAATTTTGGCAGTGAAGTTCACATTGACATTTATGACGACCGCCTTACAATCTACTCTCCCGGAGGTATGGCGGACGGGACTCGGATTCAGGAGCAGGATCTTTCACACATTTCTTCTATGCGGCGTAATCCTATTCTTGCGGATGTTTTCGGAAGATTGGGCTATATGGAACGTCAAGGCAGTGGTTTCAAGAAGATAACGGAATCTTACCATACCGCTCACAATTATCGTTCGGAATTGGAGCCAAAGTTCTATTCAGATGTCAGTTGGTTTCAAGTCACACTGTATAATCTAAATTACGAATTACCGTTCGGCGAAACAGACTCATCGGCCGTGAAGCAAATCTTCAACGGCGAAAAAACAGGCCTTCAAGATAAAAAACAGGCCTCCGACAGCGAAAAAACAGGCCTCCAAAATGAAAAACAGGCCTCCGATAACGAAAATACAGGCCTCCAAGACAAAAAACAGGCCTTTGAGATCCTGTTGGAAGGTCTTGATGCCAGTGCGCCGACAAAAGAGAACATCCTTTCATTGTTTCAAGCCTTCGGTTTCGATACTGCTTTCGCGCGGGCAGATGTCATGCGAGTGACTGGAATCACCGCTACCCCGGCAACCGAATTAATGCGAAAAATGAAAAACAACGGATTAATCCGGAGTACTGACACACGAGGAAAATACAAGTTCACCGCATAAGGGTGGCTTTTCGCTATATATAACAATTTAAGCAAGAAATTTGTTTGCCTTATATAACTGCGATATAATCGGTTATATAAGGCTAATTATTTTGCCAACACTGCCTTCGGACAAAGAACTGATTACACGATGAACGAAACCTTCTACAAAATCACCGTGTTGGCAATCCTTGCCGTCTTTTACGGCTGCTACCTGATCAAGATGCTCATCCAGCGAAGAAAAGGCATTCGCACGGATCAGATGGGCGTCGGCAAATCAGGGACCGCGCTGCGGGTTGAGGTTGTGATGAAGATCGCGACCGCCGTTGTGCCGATTGCCGAACTGCTCAGCATCTTTCTCGTGAAGCAATTCCCGGCGGAGTGCAAGGCGACGGTCCACGAGCTTCGGAGGGAGGTTCAGGAGTTCCTCGGGGACGCGGAGTAAATTACGTAATAAAGACATCCCGGATACTGTGTGTCCGGGATGCTTTTCTTCTCTTAGCGCGTACTCAAACCCCATATAGCTTTCATTGCGGATGAGCAGGGCATTGCTTATTACTTTACACGGTAGATTCGGTTATGACTGCTATTGTAATGTTATTCGTTTCCTATCTTATCCAAGCCCTATAATCCTGATTTTCTTTCACTCCACCCCATGAATCCAATGGCCGCGGGTGAAGGATTGCGGTCGAACGCCCGATAACCAC
>CAVCBG010000307.1:0-2465 GCA_963600285.1 Anaerovoracaceae bacterium | reverse complement strand
CAAAATCCCCGATACCGGAGTCTTGATATCGGGGATTTTGGTTTTGATTATTTCGCGCAGAACTCGCTGTTGTGCAGGAGTTTGTGCTCCTTGCCCTTCAGCAGCCCGTTGTAGAGCTGGTAGATGGCCGGGTTCTCGTTGCTCTTCTTGACCACGCAAGCCTTGTCCGCGGTGTAAATACCCTTGGAGCGGGACTTGTAGCTCTGGAATTCGTTCAACTTCGGCTGACCGCCGCCGTTGACGCAGCCGCCTTCGCAGGCCATGATCTCGATGAGGTGGTAATTCTTCTCACCGCTGCGGACCTGTTGGAGGATCTTGTGCGCTTCACCCAAGCCGCTGGCGACGCAGATATTGACCGTCATGCCGTTGTAGGGGACGGAGAATTCGCGGACGAAGCTGTCTTCGCGGACGCCGCTCTCGGCGATGCTCTTGAGAACCGCTTCATCTTTGCCGTCAACCAGTCTGCGGAGAACGGCTTCGGTGACGCCGCCGGAGACGCCGAAGATGACACCGCCGCCGGACGCGAGGCCGAACGGAATGTCGGGCGCGTCTTCGGTGAGGTCATTCCAGTAGAGACCGGCCGCCTTAATCATCTCAACGATTTCGGTGGTGGTCAGGACGTAGTCGGTGTCCTTCTCGCCGTCGGTGTAGCTGTTGGGGCGGTTGATTTCCATCTTCTTCGCCGTGCAGGGCATGATGGAGACCATCACGGTCTTGCGGCCGTCTTTATTGTTGGCGGGGTCGCGGTAGTATTCCTTCACGACAGCGGACATCATGCCTTCCGGAGAACGGCAGGTGGAGACGTTGTCGATGAAATCCGGGTACTGGTCGCCGACGAACTTGACCCAAGCCGGGCAGCAGGAGGTCAGCAGCGGGAGTTTGCCGCCGTTCTGAACGCGGTTGATGAACTCCGCGGTCTCTTCCATAATGGTCAGGTCGGCCGCGAAAGCGGTATCGTAGACTTCCTCGAAGCCCATGCGGTGCAGGGCGTTGACGAGCTTGCCCATGACGCTGACGCCGTTCTTCTCGCCGAAGCAGTCGCCGACAGCAACGCGGACCGCCGGGGCAATCTGAGCCACGACGCGGACCTTCGGGTCGGTGAGCAGGGTGAAGACTTCGTCCTTGTTCTCATGAATGGCAACAGCGCCGACCGGGCAGTACACACGGCACTGACCGCAGTTGACACAGTTGGTCTCGGCGAGCTTCTTGCCGAAAGGAATGCCGACCGTGGCTTCGGAACCGCGGTGGATGAAGTCAATGGCGCCGACGCCCTGATGCACGGAGCAGACGCGGACGCAGTTGCCGCAGAGGACGCACTTGCTCTGGTCGCGGATAATGGACGGAGAGCTCATGTCCGGCGGTTCGGGGGCTTTGTAGTTCTTGAACGGAACGGTGCGGACGCCGTAGCGGGCCGCCAGAGCCTGGAGGCGGCAGTTGCCGTTGGACTCGCAGAACGTGCAGTCGCGGTTATGAACGGTGAGCAGCAGTTCGAGAACCATACGGCGCCAAACGCGCAGGCGTTCGGTGTTGGTGAAGATCACCATACCGTCGCGGGGCTCTTCGGAGCAGGAGGCGAACACTTTGCCGCGCTCGTCTTCCACCACACAGAGGCGGCAGCCGCCGAACGTCGGCAGGTCTTTTTTGTAGCACAGGGTCGGGACGTCGATGCCGGCCTTGCGGATCACGGCGAGGACGTTCTTCTCGTTGGTAAACTCTACTTTAATTCCATCTACAGTCATGAATCCCATGGCGCACCTCCATTAATACTCAACACTAATCGCGTGGAACGCGCAGTTCGCGGCGCAGGTACCGCACTTGATGCACTTGTTGACATCAATGACATGCGGTTCCTTGACCTTGCCGGTGATGGCGTTGACCGGGCAGTTCCGGGCGCACTTGGTGCAGCCTTTGCAGAGATCCGGGTTGATCACATACTTGCACATGGCTTTGCAGACGTGAGCGCGGCATTTGTGCTCTACGATGTGCTCAATGTATTCCTCGCGGAACATGCGCAGCGTGGACAGGACCGGGAGCGGAGCGGATTTGCCGAGGCCGCAGAGGGACATGGTCTTGACCATGTTCGCGAGGTTCTCAAGCATCTCGAGGTCTTCCATCGTGCCCTGACCGGCGACGATCTTCTCGAGGATCTCAAGCATTCGCTTGGTGCCTTCACGGCACGGGGTGCATTTACCGCAGGATTCACGCTGGGTGAAGCTCATGAAGAAGCGGGCGACTTCGACCATGCAGGTGTTCTCGTCCATGACAACCAAACCGCCGGAACCGACGATGGTGCCGTACTTCTTGACGGTTTCGAAATCAAGCGGAACATCGAGGTGCTCAGCCGTCAGACAGCCGCCGGAAGGACCGCCGGTCTGGACGGCTTTGAATTTACCGTTGTTCTTCAGGCCGCCGCCGATATCGAAAATGATCTCGCGCAGCGTGGTCCCCATCGGGACTTCGATCAA
>CAVCBG010000306.1:0-2469 GCA_963600285.1 Anaerovoracaceae bacterium | reverse complement strand
TTAGTAATGGGTGCCCATTAATGTTATCTGGTCACTGGTCACTGGTTACTGGTCACTATTCCCTGGTCACTATTCCCTGGTCCCTGGTCACTAAGGGCCGGTTCCCGGCCCTTAATCCGGTATCAGCGTCAGGATCTGCTTGATCGGCATGCAATACTCCGTCGAGGCTTCGAGGGAGCGGTCGTGCTCGAGAATGGACTCGGCCGTCTTCTGCATGGCGGGGAAGGCGGAGCGGATGAGGTGATTGGCGTGGATGACGACGTTGATGCCGTGGGCGGCGAGCTCGGTGTCGGTGGTCGTGTTGTAGGTCGTGGGGACGACAACGATCGGCGTGGCGGGGTTCGTCTTGCGGAATTCCTCGCAGAAGGCGAAGACTTCATCCGGGGTCTTGGCGCGGGAATGGATCATGATGCCGTCGGCGCCTGCCTGTACGTAAGCGCGGCAGCGTTCGAGGGCGTCGGCCTGTCCCTTCTCGAGGATCAGGCTCTCGCAGCGGGCGAAGATCATGAAGTCCTTCGTGTTCAGGGCAGCCTTGCCGGCGCGGATCTTCTCGCAGAAGTTCTCGATGGAGTCCTGCGTCTGCTCGACTTCGGTGCCGAAGAGGGAGTTCTTCTTCAGGCCCTTTTTGTCCTCAATGATGACGGCGGAGACGCCGATGCGCTCGAGGGTGCGGACGTTGAAGACGAAGTGCTCCGTCAGCCCGCCGGTGTCGCCGTCGAGGATGATCGGCTTCGTCGAGACTTCCATGATCTGTTCCAACGTGGCGATGCGGGAGGACATGTCGACGAGCTCGATGTCCGGCTTGCCCTTGGCGGTGGAGTCCGTCAGGCTGGAGACCCAGATGGCATCGAACTGCCGCGTGCCGCCGGCGGCCTCGACGCGGGTGTTCTCAACGATCAGCGCGGAAAGGCCGTTATGCGCTTCGAGAACGGAGATGCAGGGCTTGTAGCTCATGATCTTCTTCAGGCGTCCGCGGCGGAATTCGGGCATGAAGAGCAGCTTGTCGAGGGATGACAGGGTCTTCTCGGTGGGGGTATCCGTGTACGGGAACTCGACGAGCTGACCGCCCCATTCTTTTAAGGTTTCAATGACCGCGGCGCGGATGGGCGCCTGGTAGCCGGTGGTCCAGTCATCGCCGTGGACGACGATATCCGGCTTCAGCTCGCGGAGGATCTCCGTGTAGTCCAAAGTGTTCTGCACGACAACGCGGTCGACGCCCTTGATGTTCTCGAACATCGGGATGCGTTCGTCGAGCGGGATGAGGGGGTAATGTTTATACGTCGCGACCGCTTCATCCGAGAGCAGGCCGACGGTCACGCTGCCGAGCTGGGCGGCGCGGCTGATGATCTTCATATGCCCGTTGTGGAGAATGTCGGTGCTGAAACAGATATAAACTTTTTTCATGCTTCCTCCTTCAGCAGTTCAAGGAAACGCGCGGAGACGGCCGCGAGGTCCTCGGGGTTGTCAATTTCGGCGCAGAGCCGGCCGTTCATCTCAAGCGGATACAGCGGCAGGGATTCGCTCACGGCGTTGAACGCCTCCTCGGCGTAGACCTTGCGGTTCCCGGCCTCGCAGAAGGCGGCGATGTTCGCCATCCACGCGGCGAAGTCCGCGGCGCGCCATTTGTACGCCGCCTGGCAGGCTTCGCAGTCATCGCCGAAGTAATGGATGCCGACGGCGCGGATGCGTCCGTCGATGATCTTGGCTTTGAAATCCTTCTCCGGCAGCGGCAGGGTGCGGTCGACCGTCATGACGGATTTTTCCGCCGACAGCAGGTCTTCGATCACGCCGCGCTGGAGAACGAGGTCGCCGTGCAGGAGCAGGATGTCGTCATCCCGCAGCGCGTCGGCGGCGAGATGCATGGAGTAGATGTAATTCGTCTCCCGATAGACGGGGTTGTGGACGAAGGTGAAGTTCAACCCCGGTTCGCATTCGCGGGCGTAGGCCTCAAGCTTCTCCGCGAGATAACCCGTGGTGACGACGACGTCGCGGATGCCGGCGCCGCGGATCAGCTCCAGCTGGCGCTTGAGGATGGTGTATCCCGCGCCGATGGGGCACATACATTTCGGGGAGGAGGCCGTCAGCGCGCCGAGGCGGCTGCCGATGCCGGAGTTCAGGAGCAGTGCTTTCACGCTTCCTCCTTCAGAAAGGCCATCAGCGCGTCGCGGTTCTGCTTCGGCGTGGTGGTCGGACGGCCGAGATCCGCGCGGGAGCCGATGGCGCAGATGGCTTCGATGAAGCAGGGCTTCGGCCCGGCTTCCGCTTGTTTCAGGGCTTCGCGCAGCTCATCCACGGTGCGGACGGTGTACTGCGCTTTGTAGCCGGCGAGGCGGGCGGTTTCCGCGAACGGCACATGGGTGTTCGCGATCGGCATGCCGCCGACGGATTCGTGCGCTTCGTTGTTGAAGACGACGTGGATATAGTTCGCCGGGGCAGCCGCGCCGATGTGGTAGAGGCTGCCGAGGTGCA
>CAVCBG010000305.1:0-2476 GCA_963600285.1 Anaerovoracaceae bacterium | reverse complement strand
TATGGTCGATCGTGATGTTATCCGTCGAGAGGTCCGGCTTCGGCAGGCGTACATAGACGGAGCGGCGTTCGTTGTCAACGAGGAACTCCCCGGCGGCGAGGTCCAGCGTGAACACGCCTGTGCCGGGAACCTGCAGCCACGAGCGGGTGTCGAAAATGTTCTTCGCGTCCTTGGTGATATACACGATGTCGCTGACGCTCAGCACCTCAAGCTCGGCGGTCTCACGGATCCCGGAGAGGGTGATGACGGCTTGATTTTTGACATGGTAGTCGTTCTCCGCGGCGTTGTAACTGGTGTCGTAAAACGCCTGATAGGTGTTTTCTTCCGCGGCGGTCTTCTCGCGCTCAAACGCCTCACGCACCGCGGCGGAACCGCGGGTGCTGCCCAAAACAAGCAGTCCCGCGCTGATGAGAACCAGCGCCGCGATCACGACATAGAAAAGCCCGCCGTTCTTGCGTTTCTTTCCCTTTTTCGGCGTTTCGGCATTCTCCGGCGCGAGCGCTTTCGCGGGCGCGGGTTGAATCTGCGTGGAGGGTTCATTCCCTTCGGCAAGGTCCGCCGTCATATTTCTTGATTCGGTGTTTTCACGTAATTCTTCGGACATGATCAGCCTCCTCAATCTTCCGAGCGGAACTCAACCGTGACGGTGCCGCAGTTCACACAGACGCTCTCGGTCACGCGGCGCACCTGTTTTTTCGCGGAGTCGCGCGCCATGGTCAGCAGGTTCTCGTAATTCGAGACCTCTTCCAAGGCGATATTGTCCACGGCTTTCAGGGTGTTCAGGTACGCCTCGAAGCCGTCCTCCGCGCTTCCGTTGAAGAAAGCCGCCTGATATTCCGCCAGCAGCTTGGTTTCGGAATCGTTGATGCTCACCTTCGCTGTCGGCTCCGGCAGGGTAACGGTCACCGCGCCGTCAGCGGTCCGCGTAATGACCGCCTTGGTCAGGTCCACGGAAAACACCGCGCTGCCGCGGAAGAGATAGAGGGCGGCGTACTTCTTGCCGAGCTCATGATAATTCGGGATGTCCACATTCGCGACCAAGACGCGCAGATTGCCGAGCTCCCGCACCGCGGTCATGACTTCCGCTTCGGTGTCTTCCGCGGAGAGCCCCTCGGCCTTGCCGCTTTCATACCCGGCGCCGAGGCCTTTTGTCACCCCTTCGAAAGAGCCGACCGCCTTGCCGACGCTGCTGCCGGCTGTACTGCCAACGGCTTTCCCGACCTCTTCTGCGTTCAGGAAGAGCCCGACGCTCAGCGCGCAGACCGCGAGCGCGATCACAAGAATGAGCAGCTTCCGCGCGTTTCTTTTCAATTTAGTTAACATTCGAAGTCGTCCTTTCCGCCAGCTTCACGAAGTCTCTGCACCGCAGCGTCCTCCCATCCAGCGAATCATTGATCTCAATATCCCGCGTGACGGAGAAAATTGAGCTGCCGTCCATCGGAACCGGATCGCCGTATTCATAAATAATCTCATAGCGGGTGTTATTCAACGTGTAATCCAGTTCAAAATTGTCATCATCCCGCAGCAGGACCGGACCCTCGACCGCTTCGCTCCCGATCCAGAAGGTACAGGAGCCGAGTTCATCGGTCGTATCCAGCACCACCGCGTGGGCCGGGCGTATTTCAACTTCGCGCGTGAGTTCGGGGAAGCGCGTGACGAAAGCCGAATACGTCATCTCCTCACGGTAGACGTTATTCTTGACATGCTTGCCGTAGACGCACATGCCTTCATCGGGCGTGATTTCCACCGCGACCGTTTCATTCTCGCCCGGCAGCTCGCTGCCGTCGAGGTATTCATTGCCGAATTTATCATACAGCCGCAGCGTGCCGTCCTTGACGGTCGGCGCGTGATATTCGCCGTCCGCGCTGTTGCGCGGCGTGACCGCGGCACGGCGGTTCTCGTCAAGCTCGTACGGGATCGTCAGGATATACTCGCGGGAGCCGGAAACTACGGTCGGCTTCGAAATCGCGACGCCGGTCCCGGTCAGCTTCATGTTCAGCGGGACGCGGACGCGGACTTCGTCCCCGGCTTTCAGCTTCTCCAGCCGGCATTCCTCGCCGGTGAGTTTATTGACAGCGGGCGAGCCGTTCACCTCCAGCAGGGTGACGACATTCTCAAGCTCGTAGACGCTGCGGTCCGCGTCGGTCAGGAACGACCACAGGCTTTCAAACCAATTTTTGTCATCCGACGCGCCGTTCTGAATCAACAGCGAGGTGTAAGGATGCATCTCGACCGTGTAGCTCACCTCGGCCTTGTCCGAAGGGGTTTCGTAGAATGTCACCGTTCCGTCGCTGCTTTTATCGTAGAAACATTCGGGATCGGAACCGTAAAAATAATAGCTGTCTTTGTAAGCGCCGTAATTGTAGACCACCCGGCAGGTTGACTGCGCGTTGACTTTGACGGTCACGTTGCCGTAATCTTTCCCGTTGACCGTCCAGAAGCCTTTCGTCAGCTCTTCATCCCCATCGCGGACGGA
>CAVCBG010000304.1:0-2504 GCA_963600285.1 Anaerovoracaceae bacterium | reverse complement strand
ACCGCCGTAATGACATATTCGGTGTTTTTCTTTGAAAATATTAATCTTCGCCCCGCCTACGGAAGGATGCCGAAGCCCGAATCGACCCATTCGTCCATGGCGGACATCCGCTCCGTCACGTAAGCGCGGAATTCGGAGAGGCCGGTCTCCGTCTCAACGTAACTGCCTTCCGGCCAGCGGGCTTTGTCCCGCGCGAACGCACCGGAGCCGAAGATGTCCTGCTCGAGCGCGTCCAGACGCAGCGAAAGCGCCTCGTCGGACCACTCCCCGGCGCGGAGCTCCGCGTACCGTCCGCGGACCCGGTCCGCCATCTCCTCATCGCCCATGGCCAGCAGACGGTAGACGGGGTTCAGCCGCATGACGTACCGGTTGTCGGTGGGCTGAATGGTGTATTCATGTTCGGTGAAGCCTTCGAAAAAGCCGTTCCCCCAAACCGCGTCCAGATCCCAAGGCGTGAAAAGAGTGATGCGGTCCCACTTATCATCAATTTTGATCGTCACGAAGATGTTCTTGATCGAATCCGTCCCCGGGATGATGTGGTCGTTTCCCTGAACCATCTCGAGGAAGAGGAAAATGTCGACCGCCGTATCCATGTCGGTGTGCGTGTAAAGGTCGGCGCGGTTCTCTTCGGATGTGTTCAGCAGCCCGGAATAATAGTTGTCAAGGACGGCCAGCCCGTTGTTCTTGACGAATTCATCCACGGTGAACTGCAGTTCATAGCCGTCGGAACGCGCGTCCGTCTTGACCGCGTCGCCCCAAGACGTCTTCTTGAACAGGAACTCGTCGTACTCTCCACGCTGATCGGCGGTGATTCCCATCTGCTTCGCGTCGATCGGGTAGCCCAAGGCGTAAAGTCCCTGATAGCTCCCGTTGAGAATGACCTCCGTGAAGCGGTATTCCATGCCGTTGACCAGGCCGAAGCTGTTGTTCCGGGCGCAGGAATCCATCCACAGGTTCGAGGAGAAGACAACGCGGACCTTCTCCTGATCGCCGTACGCCGCGTAGAGGATCCAGTCCCCGTCCGCGCGCAAGCCCAGCAGCGCCGTATCGTTTTCACGGTTGGTTCCCTGCCGGTAAAGCGTAAGGCGGAAGTTCTTCTTCGGGTCGTTCCGCGTGGAGTTCCCGCGGATGTGGATGCTCCCTTCGGAGGTGACGATTTTCGCCGCGCCGCCGCGGTTGTCCGCCAACGTGAAGCGCATCGCCACGGCTTCGGCCCCGATCTCTTCGGAACGGGTGTCGATCTTGATCACCGGGAGCGATGTATAGACAAGAGCGTATTCCCGGTATTCGCTATTTGTATAGACAATGCAATTCTTCCCCGCCGCGCCGCAGGCGAAGTCCGCTCCGCTGACGGTGACCTTCGGGTCGTCGGAGGCGCCGCCCTGCGGTACGGAGTAAAACAGCCGGCCGCCTTCCTCGTCCGCGAAAAGCTCCGCGTCGTCAAAGCGCAGCGCGTTCGGCGTGAGTTCATTTGAGACTTGGCGGGAGGCTTTCAGGGATTCGTATTCCGCGTCGGACAGGCACAGTTCCGAAAGGCGCGGGGCGTGGAAGAAGCCGCGCGTTAATAAAAAACACGCCGACAGCGCGAGAACAAGCAGAACTGTTGACGTGTTGCGGCGGGTCATTTTTTTCGGGGAGTGTTACATCAGGTCTTCGGCGTCGTAGTCGATGACGGAGAAACGGCTGACGGTCGGCATGGCATTCAGGCGGTCGGTCAGCGGCTGCGTGTCCTTCGCGGTGAATTCCACGGCGTAGTCCGCGCCGTTCTTGGAATAGCTGCGGCTCTTGAACTTGAAGGTCTTCGCGGTCTCCTTCAACGCGGCGGTCAGGCCCGCTTCGTCGGATTCATCGCTGTGCGCGATCAAAACGCAGGGACGGCGCCCGAAGTTCAGGCGTTCGAAGGCAAGCAGCACCACCGTCACCACCAGCGAAGTCAGCACGCCGACTTCATAGAGCTGGCAGCCGCAGACGATGCCGGTATGGACGGACCAGAGGATGTAGAGCATATCCACGGGATCCTTGACCGCGGTGCGGTAGCGGATGATGGCAAGCGCGCCGATGGTGCCGAGCGTGATGACCAAATTCGACTGCAGGCAGAGGATGATGGTCGCGATGAAGAACGGCAGGCCGCAGATGGAGATGTTGAACGAGCGGTTGAAGAACGCCCGCTTCGACACCAAGCGGTAGACAATGAATTCATACAGCGCGAGCACGAACACCATGCCGAGCACGGAGAGGATCACGCCCGTCGGGACGGCGCTGTTGGAGTAGTTGCTCCCGATCGAGCTGAAGATTTTCGTAATAGAGTTCATAATGCGGCTCCCAAATAATACTTAAGCTTGAGTAATTATAACATCGGAATGCGGCTGTTTGAAAAATAATGTCAAAGGCGGAGCCCCGAACCGTCACCAATGCGCCGAATTCGGCGTCCGATGTTTTATAATTATGAGGTCACTATGTGCAAATAATACTTTTACAGAAGGTAATTCATGGCTGAACTGAAC
>CAVCBG010000303.1:0-2506 GCA_963600285.1 Anaerovoracaceae bacterium | reverse complement strand
TCGGGGTAAGACACGTTGTCGGTCCCGCTGACGTTCACGGACACGCTGCCGCCGGACGGGATATAGACGCGCACCATGCCGTTCTCGGCGGTGATGCTGATCGGCGCGGTGCTTGAGACCGGGGTCATGACGTCCACCGGGCCGTATTGGTTGTTGATCGTCACGGAGGAGAGATTCAGCCCGCGCAGGTCGGTTTTGACGTAGCCGTTCGTCATCTCAATGTCGATGGCGGACGTGCGCTGCGGGCTGAGGGTGAGCGCCCATTCGGAGACCTGGTCGGTCTCGCCGCGGGCGATGCTGCGCAGGGTGTAAACAGCGGAGGCGCTGTTGAGATCGGCTTCCTGATAGAGCTGCTCGACGGGGTCAAGCTTGATGGAGCCCGCGAGGTAGGCGTTGCTGCCGGATTCCCCGGCTTTCAGGGAGATGCGCCCGGAGGCGGCGATGATGTTCACCTCGGCGGAGGCCTGCGACGGCAGGGCGTACGCGACGGAGCCGCTGCTCTGGATCGGGCCGGCGGAGCCGTTCTGTACGGGGCTCTGCTGCGTCGGGGCGGGCGCGGAGGCGGTGATCTGCGTGTTGAAGATGGGGATCTTCTTGAGGATGGGAATGTCGAGCGTCATCAGCAGCGCGTAAACAACCACCAGCGCGACCACAATGAGGACCGCGGCGTTGCCGAGGGAGAGATTCGAGATGATGCAGTCGATGCCGTAGATGATGAGCAGCACCGGCCAGAAGGTCACAAAGTAACGCCACAGCTCGGTGGAGAACTCCCCGGGGAGGAACTGCGTGGCGAAGAGCGCCACAGCGCAGATGAGCAGCGTCGCGCCGGAAAGGACGCGGTGCTGGACGAGCAGAAATTCAAGCCCGACCGCCGCGATCAGCAGCGGCCAGAGCTTGTTGAGCAGTTCGGTGGTGGTGTCGTCCCCGATGATCCCCATGCCCAGCAGCTGAAGCAGCACGCCGGCGACGATGACGATGATCGGAAAGATTGAAATTCTTCTGGTTCCCATATCCTATAATGTTTGCAAGGATTATGCCAAAAGAAAGCGTTTACTCCGTAAATTTGTAAGCTTCCACATTGGTGTAAACGCAGCGGGTGCCGAAGTCCCCGTTCGTGCCGGAATGGATCAGGTAGCCCGTATTGCCTTCGCCGACCCAAGTGGCGTCGGTGATGGTGCCGAGGATGGAATCATTCCAGAGGATGGTGATCTTCTGCGTATCCGCGGCGATGCCGAGCCGTCCGCTGCCCTCCACGGCGTATGAACCGTAATTCAGGCTGATGAGCGGGACCTTGCTGCCGTTGCGGAAGGCGTTGACGTAGACCGCGCCGTCCATGGCGGCGTAAATCTCAATATAGGACGCGGAATCCTGTTCGCGGATGTAGAAGCCGCAGCCGGCGTTGGCGTAGTCCGGGTGTTCGTAACCGGAGTCCCAGCTGATATCCGCCTGAAGGAAGAGGTCGCTGCCGGTCAGGGAGGTGATCGGCTCCTTGCTGGCGTAGCCCATCATGGCGAGGTCCACGTTGTAATCCGGCAGGGATTCATAGACGCCCGCGGTGGAGTCAATGCGTTCCTTGAGGTTGAGCATCTTGATCATGCGGGAGACGCTGTCCGAAGCGTTGGCGTCGACCGCGTCCGCGTCAAAGGTGGTTTCCTGGGCGGCAGCCGTTGACTGGAAGCTCAGCACGTCGAATGAGACATCCGTGCTCTCGGTGGACTGCGGCATGGCGATCAGGCCGAAGCCTCCGTCAACCGCGCCGACGTTGTAGGTGTCGAGCGTGTTCTCGCCGAAGTAAAGGTCCGCCCAGCCGTTGTTGATCTCAACCGCGATGGCGGAGGCATTGAAGCTGTCGTAGTCGCTGATATTGGTGTAAGGGATCAGCGTCGTGACGTTCCCGCCGTCGTACCGCAGCAGGGAATAGGTCTTGTCGTTGCAGACGACGTAGCCGTAGAAGCTGCCGTTCTGACTGCCGAACATCAGCCCGCCGCAGGCCAGCGGATCGAAATCCGGCAGCAGGACTTCCGTCGCGTAACGGTAACGGGTCTCCTCGGCGGGCGCTTCAATATTGACGCCCATCCACAGCACGTTCGGATCCGACGTCTGAATGTTCCAGACGAAGCTGCTGTCTTGGATGGAACGGCTGACCGTCGTGTTCCCGGAGGTCTGGCTGCCGAGCGGCCAGGCGAAGGAGTTGTCATCAAAATCATCGAAGAAGTTCAGCGTCCAGCTCTCCTCCGTCTGCGCGCAGACGGGCAGGGCGATGAGCAGTGTGAGCAATGTAAGCAGGAAGATTTTTTTCATAATACGCTCCGAGTCGGTAATTATCAATGATTTCATTTTAACCGAATTGCGGGACGCGGAACAACAGTATAATAATAGAAATGCAAAAATCAGTCCCCGGACCTATCCGGGTAGACCGTGTGAAAGGGAAAACCATGGAAGAAGAAAAAACCGAATTGAACGCCTGCCCGAATTGTCCGGAACCCGCCCCGGAAGAAGAAACGAA
>CAVCBG010000302.1:0-2538 GCA_963600285.1 Anaerovoracaceae bacterium | reverse complement strand
CCCCTTTCTCTGATGAGGTAATTATAACCGATGCGGACCGTTCCCCGGTTTCGAAAGCGGGCTCTCCGTCACTTCTAACAATCGACCCACTCGATGTCTTGTTCAACCTGCCAAAAGGTTTTCCCGTCAAAGATTGCCGCGTTTTCAAATTCAGACACAGGATAACTGTCATTGTCTGACACGGCACTCCATTCGAAATCATTGTCAGAAGGCTCAAAAATATACATAATGAGCATCGGCTTGCCGGATGTGTAATAGCCCTGAATAAAGTATTTGCAATGATTGTAATAAAAAAACCGTTCATCTCCGTAATATAAGCCATCAATGAACTCTTTTGGATCACCGTTAATCATGGTAATTTCACTCCCTTAAAGAATTTCTTGTACGACTTCATTTCTTCTTGAGTCAGAAATCGCGGGCTCCGATCCTTGAAATTATCTCGCTGATAATCGTGGACATGCAAAACATTTTCTTTTTTGCCGTTGTTAAGCTTGGGCTCGGGATGATATGCAATTTCTTTTACGAGATAATGATCCGAATCATAAATTCTCATTTCGTGAAAAGTCCCATCTGGTTTGAGCTTTATGTAAGCTGTACTTGAATGCGCCTCTTCCGGCAACCCATGCTTTCCGTTCAAACCGCGAAGAACTTTCACACCTTCAATGTAGCCAACGGTTTCATATGTGTAAGCTACGAAATTTCCCGCAGCGTATGTGCCTCTTCCGCCCATATTAACGCGCCCCCTTTCTGGATGACATATAGTCTACTTGGATAATGTTTCCCATCATTTCAGGGAATGGATCTCCAAATACAATAATGTTTTCGGGGTTCAAGCGTTCCAACATCTCGTTGTATCCGCGCATGAATCCTCTTTTCGCACGCTTGCAGCCAATCATTCCGACCGCGACAGTCCCTGATTGTTCAATGCCGTCAAAGCAGAATTCAAAACTCCTTGGTGTACTCCAGCTTACGGAGGGAATCACGGTCAGGCCTTTGCTTTGCCAATAGGCGCCCACCCATCTGTTTTTCGCCACACTTTCCATCTGACGCCATAGAGCCATTTCAGCGTATGTAGAATAGTCCGGCGAAAGCAGAAAACTATATTGAGCATATCGTCTCAATGTTCGTTCCGGATTTGTGTAGATGCTTTCGAAACGATAATCGTCAACAAAGAAGTGAACACCTTTTTTCTTGTTCTCTTCATTGTCGTTTGAACGTGTGTCTGAACAAGCAATCAGACTGACATTTGAAAGTGGAATCACTTGTTTCTTGACAAGTGGGATTCCCCATTTACCGACAGCGGGAAAAGAGTTTCTCATAAACAGAGGACTCTCTCGCATAGTTTTACTTCTCATTTAGCTTTTCCTCCTCAAAAATTTGATCATTTGTGTCGTTGATTTTCTCTCCGAAGAGTGCTAAAATGAATATGTCATAAATCGAATAGCAATATTCGGAGAAGAAGGCCGTCATGATTGTTGCCGCAATCAATGGGGCTTTTTTCTTTTGTGCGCTAAAAGCAATTTTTTTCATCACCTCCTTTCAAGATTTTAGACTTCAATAAATAAACTTAGCAGCCGGATTTCGTAATCCGTGTACCTTTCGCTTCCGAATGTCAACCATTTTTGATAATAGCTGCTCGCATAAACCGCCGCTGTATGACTGATACAGAAAGCGTTCGAAATTGCCTCGGGCGATTTATCAATAAGACGGTGAATCAGCGGAGGCGGAGCCGCGGCATATTTCGCAAAAAAGCTCGCCTCTGCTTCTTCAGCATCCGATTCACCTTTATGATCCAGTACGCAATGACCGATTTCATGAAGAATGGTCATATTCATTCGCTCGTAGGAAACACAGTCGTTATAGAAAATGATGTCTGATCCAAAGTTGTCTTCCATATAGAAGCCGTCATTGCTGATTCTTAATGCTGCTTCATATTTGGGCTCGGTCAAAGTTGAGTATGGAATCAGTTGAATTCCCATTTTATATGCCAACTCAAAACCGTTGATAGGAATACAGCGTATATCGTATTTCTCGAAAAGGACGACGACTTCGCCTTTGATGAATTCGTACTGTTCGTCTGTAAGTCTCACGCGGATTTATCCCTCCTTGTCACCAAGCAAAATGCTTAGAATTTCTCTTTTTTCTGCGTTAGTCATTTGATCAACGTTACGGGCAATCAGACGTTTTGCGTATCCGATTTCGTTGATGTAGTCCTGCGGAACTCCTTCCATCAAATAGTCGGATGTCGTTCCGAGAACTATCGCGATTCTGGAAAGAACAGCAGATCGCGGCGTTCGGTCCCCTTTCACATAATGAGATACGGCGGCTTCCGTCACTCCGGATTTTTGAGCAAGTTCCTTTTGCGTCATTCCGCGTGTTTTGAGCAGATTCTCCAGCCTCACGCTAAATAGATTCCTTTCTGTGCTCATAGAGATACTCCTGTCTTGTTGATTTTGATTTATTGTAATTTGAAATTATAATAATGTCAAGTGGTTTGTGGCAAATATATGAATATAGAATTTGAAATGCATAATATAT
>CAVCBG010000301.1:0-2564 GCA_963600285.1 Anaerovoracaceae bacterium | reverse complement strand
ACGGACCCGAAAGCCATCGAAGCGCTGAATGAGCTCCCGAACACGGAGATCAAAATCTCCTACGACACCAAAACCACGCGGCTACACGCAAAGGCTTACATTTTCTACCGCAATACCGGCTTCTCTGTTGCGTATGTAGGCTCGTCGAACCTGACGAATGCAGCAATCTCAAGCGGTCTGGAATGGAATTTCAAGATCACGGAAACCGACCTGCCGGACACGATGACGAAGATTTCGGCCTCGTTTGAATCCTATTGGAACTCTTCCGATTTCACGCGCTACACCAAAGCCGATGAGGAACGCCTGCGCAATGCCTTGAAAGCGGAGCGCTTCTATGGCTCGGACACACAGCGCTCGTTCGTCTTCGATATTATTCCCTATTCCTATCAGCAGGAAATCCTGGATAAACTGACTGCCGAGCGGGAGATTCGCGGGCGGTATAAGAACTTGATCGTCGCAGCAACCGGGACAGGCAAGACCGTTATCTCGGCATTCGACTATAAAAACTATTGCAAAGCACATCCGCAAGAGAAGAATAAGCTCCTGTTCGTTGCCCACCGCGAGGAAATTCTGAAGCAAAGCCGAGACACATTTCAAGGCATTTTGAAAGACTTGAACTTCGGCGACCTTTATGTCGGCGGGTATAAACCGGAATCGCTTGAGCACCTGTTCGTTTCCATTCAGACGCTGAACTCACAAAAGCTCTGGGAGAAGCTCCCGGCGGATTATTACGACTTCATCATCGTGGATGAATTCCATCACGCCGCAGCGGATTCCTACCAAAAGCTGTTGAAATATTTCAAGCCGAAGATCCTGCTCGGCTTGACCGCTACGCCGGAGCGCATGGACGGTGAAAGCATCTTGCATTGGTTCGATGACCATATCGCGGCTGAAATTCGTCTGCCGGAAGCGATTGACCGGAAACTGCTGGTGCCGTTCCAATATTTCGGCGTGACGGATTCCGTTGATTTGTCCCAACTCCGCTGGGTGCGGGGCGGGTACGATGTCAATGAACTCGACGCGCTGTATGTGAATAATGAAAAGCGAGTCAACCACATTATTGACTCGCTGGATTATTACGTGACGGAAGTGGATCAAGTCAAGGGCTTGGGCTTCTGCGTCTCGAAGTCGCACGCGAATTACATGTCGGAGATGTTCAACCGGAAAGGCATCCCTTCGATCAGCTTGACGTCGGATTCCAAAGATGACGATCGTGCCACCGCCAAGAGGCAATTGGTTTCCGGCGCGGTCAAGTTTATTTTTGTGGTCGATCTTTATAATGAAGGCGTCGACATTCCGGAGGTCAACACGGTGATGTTCCTGCGCCCGACGGAATCCCTGACCGTGTTCCTTCAGCAACTCGGACGCGGTTTGCGTCTGGCTGAAAATAAGGACTGCCTGACGGTGCTGGACTTCATTGGTCAGGCGAATCAACACTATAACTTTGAGAGCAAATTCCATGCGCTGACGACAAACCCGCGGCGGAGTATCGCGGAGCAAGTTCGCCGAGGGTTCAGCTATGTCCCGAAGGGTTGTTTTATCCAGCTCGAACGAGGGGCTTCTGAATATATCCTTAACAATATTCAGAAATACTTCAAAGGCAAGAATGCCCTCGTTGAACGCATCAAGACCTTCGAAAAAGATACGGGATTGGCGCTCACCTTAAAGAATTTCTTGGACTATTACAAGCTGGATATCCGCAAGGTTTATTATCGGGATGTCACCTTCTCCGAACTGAAAGTGCAGGCGGATGTGATCCCCGCCTTTGATGAACCCGCACAGTCGGCATTCAAAACGGCCTTCCAGCGTCTGATCTCAATTGATTCTCGAAGATGGATCGACTTCCTTCTGGACAAGTTCCTCCCGAATTTGGCGGAGCCCTTCAATCCGGCTTTGTATTCGCCCGAAGAGCTCAAGATGATCCAGATGTTTTATATCTCGATCTGGATGAAGGCCATCCCGGCGTGGGATGATGCCGAAGCGCTGGAGAATCTGCAGGATCTGGCGGACAGTCCGGTATTGCTGAGCGAGATCAAAGAGGTCCTCAATTATAAGAAGGAAGCCATTGACTTCGTTGACGAAAAAGTTGATTTCGGTTTTGACTGCCCGCTCGATCTTTACTGCACCTACACCCGTGATCAATTGCTGGTCGCGCTCGACTTGATGAATCCCTCCACCGTTCGTGAAGGCGTGAAGTGGCTGCCGAACAAGAAAACCGATCTGCTCTTCGTCACGCTCAATAAGTCGCTGCAGGAATACTCCCCATCGACCATGTATCACGATTATTCAATTGATGAAAACACATTCCATTGGGAGAGCCAGAGCACCACTTCTGAGGATTCGCAAGCCGGTCAACGCTACATTCATCACCAGGAACGCGGCAGTCAGGTGCTGCTCTTCATCCGCGAGTTCAAGAAAGACGAATTCGGCATCACCGGCGCTTATACCTTCTTGGGAAAGATGGATTACATCTCCCATCAAGGCAGCTGCCCGATGGCGGTCAAGTGGCACATGGAGCGGCCGATCCCGGTGAAATACCTCAAGAAGACGAATAAACTCGGTCT
>CAVCBG010000300.1:0-2567 GCA_963600285.1 Anaerovoracaceae bacterium | reverse complement strand
CGCGATGAGTGTGAGTCAATAGTCAGTAGTCAATAGTCAATAGCGGCGCCCGATAATTGAAGCAAGTCTTCGATTGTCGGGCGCTCTTTTTGACGCTCCGCGAAGGGGAGCGGGTGTGCGGATCACCTCATCCACCGCAAGCGGTCCCCCTTCCCCTCAAGGGGAAGGACTTAAGCGCGCTCTAAGTTAAGGCGCGCTTTCCATTGTCCGGTGCTTTGGTTAATGTTATCCGGTCTCTGGTCTCTGGTCTCTGGTCTCTTACTAAATCGGGCGCCTCTATTGACTACTGACTATTGACTATTGACTTTGTTAATATCATATTAGAAATCAAATAACCGTCTTGACTTTTCTTCCCGGGGAGTGTATTATATTCAACGTTAGCACTCCTAAAAAATGAGTGCTAAAAATGAAAAAAGTTAATAAATATCATCAGATATTAAGGAGTTTGAAATGAATTTGCGTCCGTTAGGTAATCGTATCGTCGTCGAACCGGTTGAACAGCAGGAAATGACCCCCGGTGGCATCGTTCTGCCGGAAACCGCCAAAGAAAAGCCGCAGCAGGGCAAGGTCCTCTTCGCCGGCGCGGGCGACCGCAATGACAAGGGCGAACGCATCCCCATGGATGTCAAAGTCGGCGATACCGTTCTCTTCGCTAAGTATGCCGGTACCGAAACCAAGATCGACGGCAAGAAGCTGCTGATCATGCGCGAAACCGATCTGCTCGCGATCATTGACTAATCTGAATATAACTCACAGGAGATAAAAAATTATGGCTAAACAATTAATGTTCGGTGAAGAAGCCCGCAAGAAGCTCAAGGCCGGTATCGATACCGTCGCCAACGCTGTTGCCACTACCCTCGGCCCGAAGGGTCGAAACGTCGCGATCGACCGCAAGTACGGTTCCCCGACCATCACGCATGACGGCGTCACCGTCGCCAAAGAAATTGAACTGCCCGATCCGTTCGAAAACATGGGCGCTCAGCTTCTGAAGGAAGCCTCCGCGAAGACCAACGACATCGCCGGTGACGGCACCACCACCTCCACCGTTCTGGCCCACGCCATCGTCTCCGAAGGTCTGAAGTCCCTGGCCGCCGGTGCCAACCCGATGCTCCTGAAGCGCGGTATCGAAACCGCCTCCAAGGCTGTCTCCGAAGACATCCGCAAGCAGGCGATTGAAGTCTCCTCCAAGGAAGACATTGCCAACGTCGCGACCGTCTCCGCTCAGGATTCCAACATCGGTACCCTGATCGCCGACGTCATGGACAAAGTCGGTAAAGACGGCGTCATCACCGTTGAAGAATCCAAGGGTCTTGAATTCGAGACCGAATACGTCGAAGGTATGCAGTTCGACCGCGGTTACATCAGCCCGTACTTCATCACCGATAACGACAAGATGGAAGCCAACATCGCCAACCCGAACATTCTGGTCTACGATAAGAAGATCTCCGCTGCCCAGGATATGGTTCCGCTTCTTGAGAAGCTCGTCCAGACCGGCAAGCGCGACCTCGTCATCATCGCTGAAGATATCGACGGCGAAGCTCTGGCGACCCTCGTTCTGAACAAACTGCGCGGCATGCTCAATGTCCTCGCTGTCAAGGCTCCTGGCTTCGGCGACCGCCGCAAGGCCATGCTCCAGGATATCGCCACCCTGACCGGCGCGTCCGTCATCTCCGAAGAGACCGGCCGCAAGCTGGAAACCGCGACCCTCGCTGACCTCGGTCACTGCGAACGTGTCATCACCGATAAGGACAACACCACCATCATCGGCGGCCAGGGCGACCAGGCTGAGATCAAGGCCCGCATCGACCAGATCCGCATCGAGATCGAGAAGACCACTTCCGATTACGATCGCGAAAAGCTCCAGGAACGCCTGGCGAAGCTCTCCGGCGGTGTAGCCATCATCCGTGTCGGTGCCGCTACCGAAACCGAACTGAAGGAAAAGAAGCATCGTGTTGAAGACGCTCTGTCCGCTACCCGCGCGGCTGTTGAACAGGGTATCGTCCCGGGCGGCGGTGTCGCTCTGCTGAACGCCTGCGCCAAGATCCAGAACCTGAAGGCCGAGAACGAAGACGAACAGACCGGTATCAATATCGTCCGCAAGTCCCTCGAAGTCCCGATGCGCAAGATCGTTGAGAACGCCGGCAAGGATGGCTCCGTCATCATCGCCAACATCCGCTCTCAGCAGAAGTCCAAGCGCTCCAACCGTATCGGTTACAACGTCCTGACCGACAAGTACATCGATATGATCGCCGGCGGCGTCTCCGACCCTGCGAAGGTTACCCGCGGCGCTCTCGAGAACGCTGCTTCCATCGCCGCGATGATCCTGACCACCGAAGCCCTGATCACCGACATTCCGGAACCGGAAAAGGCTGCCCCGCAGCAGCAGATGCCGGAATACTAATTCGGTAAAGTATGATAAAAACGCGCCCCTTTCGGGGGCGCGTTTTGTTTTAATTGCGGGCGGGTTCGCAGGTCACCTCATCCACCGCTGACGCGGTCCCCCTTCCCCTCAAGGGGAAGGACTTAACACGCTCGAATAGGGGCATGTCTGCGAATGTCGGGCGTTC
>CAVCBG010000299.1:0-2569 GCA_963600285.1 Anaerovoracaceae bacterium | reverse complement strand
AAGAAATACTCCCTCAGCTCCTCCTCGGAGTGCAGCACCGGCTTCACCCCGCCGACCAGCATGACATTATCATACCCGGCAATGAAACTCCGCGCGTCCGTCTTGTAGCCGATCACCGGCTTCTTCTGCGCGCAGCAGTAACCCGCCTCGAAGCACGAGCCTTCATCCGGAACCCGTCCGTCCATGATGAAGAGCGCCGCGTCGCACCAATCCAGATGCTGACAGTCTAATTTGTAGAGGTAGTCCCGCTTGGGCATGCCCTCGATGATGTCCGGCAGGTCGGCAACGCATCCGCCGTCCCGCTGGGGGAAATACGTCTCATGCCCGCATTCACGGACGATGGCTTCGAGTTTCTCATTAAACTTCCGTTCGGCTTCATTGAACAGCGGTGCCGCGATGTAAATTTTCATGGGCGTTTCTCCTTTTTCAACCCATTATACCCGACTTCGGCGCGTCCCTCAATCCCGCAAACCTTAACAAAAGTCGAGACTAACTAACAATCAACAACAACAGTTATTCAAGGAAAACTTAAAGAAGTCATCCCTAACAATCGGCATATCCCCGCCGTTCATGATAAGATTTACGGTATGAAATGGATTGACGACAGCGCAAACGACACCCGCAACATCAAATGGATGTACCTCGCCCTGGCAGTGACCGTGGCGGGGAATGTGCTCTTGGCGTTAACGAAGTGGGCGGCCGCCGTTCGTTCGGGAAGCTCCTCCGTCTACGCCGACGCCCTCAACTCCATCTCCGACGTGCTGTATTCCGTCACCCTGGTCATCGGGCTGCTGATCTCCATCCGCCCCGCCGACCGCTCCCATCCGCACGGGCATGAACGCTTCGAGCCGCTGGTCGGGCTGATCATCAGCTTCTCCATGGGGTTCGCCGCCTGGTCCGCGCTCTCGGAAGCCATTGACAAACTGCGGAACGGCGCGACCGCTGTCTCCGCCTCCGCCGCGATCCCGGCGTTGATCCTTTCCGCCGCGGTCAAGTGCCTGATGTTCTTCATCATCCGCGAAGTCGCGAAGAAGACCCGCAGCACGGCGTTGAAAGACGCCGCCGCGGACAACCTCTCCGACATGCTGACCTCCGCCGCGGCTGTCGTCGGCATCCTGCTCTCGAACGCGGTCGACCCGATCTGCGACCCGATCATCGGTATCCTGCTCTCCCTGTGGATCTTCAAGGCGGCAGTCTCCGCCCTGTTGGAGAACCTCAACTACCTGACCGGGCACGGCGTCGACGACGCGGAGCTGCAGTCGCTCAAGCAGGAAATCGAATCGGTCCCGGGCGTACTCGGGGTGCATAAGCTCGTGGCCGAATACGTCGGGACCAAATTACGTCTTGATATTCACATTGATATGGACGGCTCCATGCCGCTGACCCAGCTTCACGAAATCGAAACCGAGATCGAGAACCGCATGGCGGCGCGGCAGGAGATCGACCACATTTTCATTCACGCCGAACCGGTTGGCGAAGATCATTCGCCGAAGAACGGTTCGTCCTCCGACCACTCCGGCACATCCTCAATAAACTCATAATCCGGCGCGGGCTCCGGTTCATCCGTCACGAGGCGGTAACGCGTCTCGCCGCGGTCATCCAGGAAGCATAAGCCGCACTCCGGCTCGGTCCCGAGCGTCTGCCGCAGCGCGCCGCGGTATCGGCCGAGCTGCCCGCTGTAGCGGTCCACCGCGTCCCGCGTCCCGGCTTCGTTCTCCAGCGCGTCGGTCTTGAAGTCGATCACCGTATAACTCCCGCCCTCACGGATCAGCAGGTCGATGATGCCGCTCGCGGCGCTGCCGTTCTTGTACGTCAGCGTGTACGGCACTTCGTGCAGCCGTTCATCCGCGGATTCGATCCGCCGGCAGATGTCCGACGCGGCGAAGCGTTCCAGCAGCTTCTTCACCCGCGCCTCCGCGCTTTCCCGTTCCTCAACCGTCAGCTGGTCGTTCCCGGTCAGCATCCGCGCGAGCAGCGAATCCAGCGCCGCGGGGTCGCGGTAGACTTCCAGCTCCAGCGCCTTATGAACCATGCTGCCGACGGCCATGCCGTAGGGGTTCTTCTCGGATTTCGTCCCCTTGCCCGGAATCGCCAGAGGCTGCAGCAATGCGGGATCCAGCGGCACGTCCCGGTCGGCGCGGACATTCGGGACGTCGCCGACGTGCATGGCGTCCGCCATCTCCTGCGTCAGGAAATACACCGGGACGGATTCGCGGACGCCGTTGAATTTTCCGTTATCAATCTTATCGCAGACACGTTTCATCCAACTGTTGCAATCCTCATTCGTGCCGCAGATGATCAGCCGCTCCTGCGCGCGGGTCGCCGCGACATAGAGAAGGCGCAGCCACTCCGATTTGTCCTTGAGCTCGACGGCCTTATTGGCATACAAATACTGCGGACTTTTCGGCTTCCAGGTGAGCGCGGGTCCGAATTCAGGCGAGATCTGCACTTTTTCTTTATTACCGGTCCAGAACTTCTTGTCAGCGGCAGCAATGACCGTGACTTTGAACTCCAAGCCTTTTGCCTGATGGATCGTCATCAAGCGCACCGCGCCTTCATTGGCGGACGG
>CAVCBG010000298.1:0-2569 GCA_963600285.1 Anaerovoracaceae bacterium | reverse complement strand
GTTCAGGGCGTAGTGGGAGTACTCCCATGAGGGTTCAAATCCCTCCTTCGGCACACAGGGACCCTTGAAGGGTCTCTTTTTTATTTCAATTTCGGATTTCCGGCGTTTCTTTTGGTATATTTGAGTTATGGATAAATTCAGTTGGATCAAGCGCAATCTTTACCTCATCATTATCATCGTTGTCGCGGTATATCTGATCATTGATTTAAACACCCGCCTCAGCACGCTGAATTTTCTGGAGGATCAGGAACAGACGCTGGAAGCCGATGTCGACAACCTTCAGTCAACGCTGGACACCGTCAACGACCGCATTGATTACTCGAATTCCGACACGGCGGTCGAGGAATGGGCTCGCCAGCAGGGGCTGATGAGACAGGAAGACGATCACGTGATCCTGCCGCTGCCGGGTGAATACGAAACGCCTACGCCGACCGCGGTCCCCGAGGTTGAGGTCACGCAGGCGCCGAATTGGAGCATTTGGCAATCACTGATTTTTGATTGAGGAAAACACAAACATGAGTGGAATCATTATCGACGGAAAGAAAATCGCGGCCTCGGTAAAGGATGAAATCAAGGCGGCCATCGACGAGCGGAAGAAGAACGGGCAGGTCATTCCCGGTCTCGCCACGGTGCTCGTCGGGAACAATCCCGCCTCCCACAGTTACGTCGCGAACAAACATAAGACCTGCGGGCTGCTCGGCATCAACTCGTATTCCTACGAGCTCCCCGAAGACTGCACGCAGCAGCAGCTCGACGCGCTGATTGATGAGCTCAATGACGACAGCCGGGTTCACGGCATCCTCGTCCAGCTCCCGCTCCCGGCGCACCTCTCCGAGGAACACGTGATCTCGATCATCTCCCCGGAAAAGGACGTGGACGGCATTCATCCGTATAACGCGGGGCTGCTCTCCCGCAAGTACAGCGAGCCGCTCTTCTATCCCTGCACGCCTTCCGGCATCATCCACATGATCAAGACCGTGAAGCCCGACATCTCCGGCATGGAAGCTGTCGTCATCGGCCGTTCCTCCATTGTAGGTATGCCGACCGCCATGATGCTCAGCCGCTGCAACGCGACGCCGACCATCTGCCACAGCGAAACCAAGAACCTCGATGAGGTCTGCCGCAGGGCGGATATCATCATCGCCGCGGCGGGCTCTCCCGAACTGGTCAAAGGCAGCTGGATCAAACCCGGCGCGATCGTGATCGACGTCGGCATCAACCACGTCGACGACCCGTCTTCGCCGAAGGGATACCGTCTCTGCGGCGATGTGGAGTTCTCCACCGCGGTTGAATCCGCGGGCGCGATCTCCCCTGTTCCCGGCGGAGTAGGACCAATGACTATCGCAATGCTGATGAAAAACACATTAAAAGCGGTTGACTATATTTAATATTTTATGTTATAAATAAGGTACAGACAAATTTGTCGGTCATCCAGCAATGTATTTTGCGTCAGATCAAGAAATGAGGCACCCGAATGGCAGATTATCAGGCTCGAAAAGAAAAGGTCACATTGTTCCAGAAACTTCACCAGGAATTGGCGGAGATCATTGAATCCACGCCCGCCGGTGAAAAGCTGAAATCCGAGCCGGAACTTGCCGCGTCCCTTCAGGTTTCCCGAACGACGCTGCGTGAAGCGATGCGCAGCTTCGAGAGCCAGGGATTGATCCGCCGCCGCCAGGGTGTCGGTACCTTCGTCATCGAGCACAGCCAGAACATTGAAACCGGCCTCGAGACGCTTGAGTCCATCGAGACGCAGGCGAGCCGCCTGGGGCTGGATGTCAAGATGGGCTACCTCGGCATCAACCGAATCACCGCGGGGAAAGAATACGCCGCCAAGATGAACGTCGCGGAAGACGATGAAGTCATTGAGATCTCCCGCGTGATCTGGGTCGCGGATCATCCCGTCGCTTACCTCGTGGATGTCCTCCCCGAAGGCGTTCTCTCCGAAGAGGATTTGGAACAGGGCTTCACCGGTTCCGTTCTGGACCTCCTGATCCGCAAGAAGGACCTCCACCTCGGCTATTCCAAGACCTTCATCAGCGCCTGCCACGCTGAAGCCTCCATCGCGAAGAAGATTCAGCTCCAGCGCAGCGATGTGATCCAACGCTTCGACGCTTACCTTTATGAGGACTCCGGCCGAATGATCGACTATTCCATCAGCTACTTCGCGCCCGGGTTCTTCAAATTCCATGTAAACCGCAAAATCAACATCTGACCGCTGTCATGAAAGAATTTCTGCGTCGGAACAGCTTTTTATTCCTTCTCACATTTGTCCTTCTTATCGCGTACGCGATCCGCATCCCCGAGTTGAGTTTCTACGGGGATGATTGGATTTATGTCTACAATTACCACATCGCGGGCGCGGAGAGCTTCAACCTCTTCACCTCGTGGGACCGTCCCTGCTCCGGCTGGCTGTATACGCTGGCTTCGGCGGTGATCAAAGAATCCTGCCTCGGCTATCACATTTTCCTGTTCATCCTGCAATGGCTGTCCGCCTTCCTCTTTTGGAAGGTACTCAACAAGGCATTCGGTAAGAGCGCGCTGACCTCCGGCGCGGTTTTGCTTTTCG
>CAVCBG010000297.1:0-2589 GCA_963600285.1 Anaerovoracaceae bacterium | reverse complement strand
CTTTGCACGGTCAAGGAACTCTCTTCCATGGTCCAGCGGTATGAGGTGGCGCGGCTTTTGCATGACGGGAAGACGTTCACCACGATTTCCGAACAGACCGGCGCGTCCCCGGCCACCATCACGCGCGTCAATCGATGCCTCCAGTATGGCGACGGGTACATCAAAACGCTCACCGAAGGCGAATGATCCCCGCGAATCGCTATTAATATGAAGACGCTTCTCATGACGGAAGCGTTTTTCTTTTCTCTTTTTCCGTAAAAACAGTATAATGTAACCATCAAACGAAAATGTGTTTATGAGGAACTTTATGGCATCGTTAGAAGTGGGTATTACCGGTTCTTTGGAGCGAACCGTTCGGGATGAAGACACCGCGAGCACGATCGGCAGCGGAAGCTTGGCTGTCCTCGCGACGCCGGTGATGATCGCGGCGGCGGAACAGGCCTGCGCGGATCTGGTACAGCCGCTCTTGGACGAAGGAATGAGCACCGTCGGGACGCGTCTGGACATTCGCCATCTCGCGCCTACGCCCGTGGGAATGAACTACCGCGTCGACTGCGAACTGTCCGCTGTCAACGGACGGGTGCTGTCGTTCAATGTGGTGATCAATGATGAACGTGAACGCGTCGGCGAAGGTACGCACGAGCGCGTGATTATCAATGAGGAGCGCTTTTTGAAGAAAGCGCTCGGGAAGAAGGCGTCATGAGCGGATTCGCTTTCTCGGATAACGACCGCGGTGAACTTGTGAAGATGATCGCCGCGAAGATCGGTCAGCGGACCGACTGCAAGGCGCTGGAATTCGGCTGGGCGAACTGCTTCCTCGGCCGTGAACTGCGTCCGGAATTCGGGTATCTCGCGGCGTCGGACCGCTTTTCCGAATGTCCGGAGCAGCTGAAAGCGGACGCGGAGAAGCTTGACTTGATGCTGATCCCGTACGCGGAGATCGGCGAGGACTGCTACTTCGGCCGCTTCCATTTCCTCTATTCGGCCTTCACCATGCACGAGTGCGGGAAGCACCTGGTGGACGACATTCTGATCCTGCGGCGCCTGATCATCAAGGGCGGGCGGATCGTCTTCGTGGATGAGGACGCGGACGGCTTCGCGGCTTACTGCGAGAAGCAGCTCGGCCGCTGCGGATTTTTGAATATTTCGACGGAACATTTTGAGATGAGCGGAAAGAGCTGTTTCCTGATTTCCGCGGAAAAATAGGAATATATGGAAGAGGAAAGCAATTTCAAAAAGGGCTTGTTCCTGTTTTGGTCTTTTATGAAAGGAATGTGCTTCGCCTTCACGGGAGGCATGACTTCGCTGCCGATCGTTGAAAAAGATGTCGTGGATCGGAAGCATTGGATCTCAAAGGAAGAGTTTTGGTCGTTCCCGGTGATCAGTCAATCGCTGCCGGGCGTGATCAGCATTCATAACGCGATGATGATCGGGAACGCCATCGCGGGACCGGCCGGCTCGATCGGGGCCGTGCTCGGGGTGATCTTCCCCGCGTTCTTCTCAATGCTGATCGCCGCCATGCTGTTCCAGAACCTCTCGGGCAATCCCTATGTGCAGGGCGTCATCCGCGGCATCCGTATCGTGGCCATCGCCATCATTTCCGGCGTGGCGGTGTTCCTGGTCAAGTCCAAGCGCGGTGTCTTCTCGGTGGTGATTTTGGTCGCGGCCATTGCCGCTTCCTTGTTCTTCAATGTCGGCGCGCTGACGGTCATTATCATCGCGGGCGCGCTCGGCATCGCGGCGGAGTTCATCGACCCGCAGGCGCCGGAGGAGAAACCGGTTTCGGAGGATGAAGAATGATTTGGACTTTATTCGTTCTTTTCCTGAAAATCGGGCTGACCTGTTTCGGCGGCGGGTACGGGATGATGGCCATGATCCTGGACGAGGGACAGAAGATGGTCGGGTTGACGACGGACGAATTCGCGAACCTGACCGCGCTGGACATGGTCTGTCCGGGAGCGGTCGCGCTGAACTCGGCGACCTACGTCGGCTATCTCAAAGGCGGCGTCGCGGGCGCCGCGGCGGCAACCTTCGGGTTGTGTCTGCCGACGATCGTGATCAGCATCATCGTGATCGTCTTCCTGAAGAAGTTCCACGAGAGCCGCGTTGTCCGCGGACTCTTCCGCGGCATCACGCCCGCCTGCGCCGGGCTGCTGATTTATACTTGTATTACGCTGTTCACCGGCGTATTCTTCGGCACGGAATCCGTTTTCGAGCTGAAAGAAATCGCGTTCACTCCGGATATCATCGCGGGTCTGATCCTTTTCGCCGCGGCGTTTATCCTTCAGTTCAAATATAAGGCAGATACGATGGTGCTGACGCTTATCGGGGCGGCAGCGGGTCTTATCTTCATGCATTGAGGTCATTGTTGGAAAGCAGCCGCAAACCCAGTCTTCCTCTTTTGATGATCGCGCTCAGCCTGTTCTTTGTCGCGGGCGTTTTGACGTTCATCACCTATTCGCAGTACAGCGCGATCGAACAGGTCATCCCGGACGGCAGCTTCATCGCGGACGTCCCGATCACCGGGCTCAGCATTGATGAAGCCGTCGAACGCGTCAAGTCCGTGTACGAGCTCCCGGTCATCCTTGT
>CAVCBG010000296.1:0-2591 GCA_963600285.1 Anaerovoracaceae bacterium | reverse complement strand
ATGGATACAATTGTACCGAGAAATCGATACAAATCGGGGGAAATAATGAACGTTCAAAAATGACAATCGTCAGCCGGAAGCGGAAAAATGTCAGCCTTGAATTCGGGCGGGTTGTGATAAACTTAAATCAGTTCTTATACCATTCCAAGAACTAAACAGGTCCCTACAATAAGGTTATAGACCGTAGAGCTCTAATGCCTCAGAGATGAGGCGTTATCTCTTTAAGAGAGTACATACACTTGTTGTACTTGTTGTGTTTGTTGTATAAAATACGCAGGAGGTGCATATGACAGCGTACGCGATCGGTTTGGATATCGGCATCGCATCCGTCGGATGGGCGGCAGTTGGGTTGGATATAAATGAGCGTCCATACACCATTCTCGGGATGGGTTCGCGAATTTTCACCGCGGCGGAGAACCCGAAAACGGGCGCGTCTCTGGCCGCGCCGCGCCGGGAAGCGCGAAGCATGCGCAGACGCTTACGCCGTCAGCGTCACCGCAATGAACGCATCCGCGGATTAATGCTGCGGAGCGGACTGCTCACGAACGAGGAGCTCGAGAACCTGTTTGAAGGTCCTCTCTCGGACGTGTACGCGCTCCGTGTGGAGGCGCTGGATCGGCAGTTGACGAATACGGAACTCGCCCGCGTTTTGATCCATATCTCCCAGCGGCGCGGCTTCCGCTCCAACCGCAAGGGCGGGGCGTCCAAAGAGGATGGCGAACTGCTGGCCGCGACCAAAGCCAACGCGGAACGCATGGCGGCTGCCGGCTACCGCACGGTCGCTGAAATGCTGGTCAAGGACGCGACATTCAAGGATCATCGGCGCAACAAGGGCGGGGAATACCTGACCACGGTCACCCGCGCGATGATCGAGGATGAAGTCAACCGCATCTTCGAGGCGCAGCGGAAATTCGGGAACGCGCGCGCGTCCGAGGAATTTCAGACCGAATATAAAGAAATCCTCCTCTCCCAGCGCTCCTTCGATGAAGGACCGGGCGGGAGAAGCCCCTACGGCGGGAACCAGATCGAGAACATGATCGGGAAATGTACCTTCTTCCCGGAGGAACCGCGGGCAGCCAAGGCCAGCTACACGTTCCAGTATTTTGAGCTCCTGCAGAAGGTCAATCATATCCGCCTGAAGGAAATCGGCAGTTCAACCGAAGAACCGCTCTCGGATTGGGAGCGGAAACAGCTTGTGGAGCTCGCGAAGAAGGTCGACGGCCTGACCTACGAACGCATCCGCAAGGAACTGCGCATCCCGAACAGCAAGGCGTTCACCGGCATCCGCTACTCCGAAGATAACGCCGAGAAAAAGGAAAAACTCAAGTGCATGCGGGCCTGGCATGAAATGCGGAAGGCGCTGGATAAGGTCGGCAAGGACAAGATCAATGAGCTTTCCGTAGAGCAGCTGGACGCCATCGGCACGGTCCTCTCGATTTATAAGACCTCCGAGAAGATTCGCGCGGGGCTGGCCGCGAAGGGCATTCCCGCCGATGTGATTGACGCGCTGGATAACGCCGGCCTCAGCTTCACGAAATTCGGGCATCTCTCGCTCAAGGCGTTGAAGATGATCATCCCGGGTCTGGAACAGGGGCTCACTTACGATGCCGCCTGCGCCGCGGCGGGGATCGATCACCGCGCCCATACCGGCACGGACGGGAAGAGCATGCTGCTCCACCCGAAAGCGGAGGATTACGAGGATATCACCAGCCCGGTCGTGAAGCGTGCCGTGGCGCAGACCATCAAGGTCATCAACGCCATCATCCGCAAACAGGGCTGCAGCCCGACTTACATCAATATCGAGCTCGCGCGCGAGCTCTCCAAAAACTTCGATGAGCGGAATAAAATGTCGAAGCGCATGGAAGAGAACCGGGCGCGGAATGAGAAGCTGGTCGAGAAGATCAAGGAACTCTACCACAAGCAGCTGCCCTCCGGCATGGACATCATGAAGCTCAAGCTGTATGAGCTGCAGCAGGGCGTGTGCGCCTATTCCATGAAGAATATCGACGCGGAACGGCTGTTTGAGCCGAATTACGTCGAGATCGACCACATCATCCCTTACAGCCGCTGCTTTGACGACAGCCTGAACAACAAGGTGCTGGTCCTCGCGAAGGAAAACCGCGAGAAGGGCAACCGGCTGCCGCTGGAGTACCTCGAGGGCACCCGGCGCGAGAACTTCAAGGTCTGGGCGGAACGGCAGCCCTGGCGCAAGCGTCAGAATCTGCTGCGGGAGACCTACACCAAGGACGATGAGCAGAAATTCAAGGAGCGCAACCTTCAGGACACCAAATACATGGCGAGCTTCCTGATGAACTACATCAAGGATAATCTCGCGTTCGCGCCGAGCGACAAGCGCAAGAAGCGCGTGACCGCGGTCAACGGCACGGTGACGGCCCATATGCGCAAACGCTGGGGCATCACCAAGATTCGCGAGGATGGCGATCTTCATCATGCCGTGGACGCGCTCGTCATTGCCTGCACGACCGACGGCATGATCCAACAGGTGTCGAAGTACGCGGCTTATCGGGAATGCGAATACAGACAGACGGAAACCGCCTCGCTCGCGGTGGACCCCTACACCGGCGAGATCC
>CAVCBG010000295.1:0-2593 GCA_963600285.1 Anaerovoracaceae bacterium | reverse complement strand
CCGCGAACGTTTTATTCAAAAGAAAATTGCCCGCGTTTCATCATGAAATAGGAACGATTCATGCACCTATAGCATATTAACCGTGCCGGGAGCGGCGCGGAATCTGAAAAGGAGGAGAAACCATGAAGAGAAACGTCACACTGTCAGTACTCGTCCTCGTGATCGCGCTGATGAGCGTCGCGGCGGCCTCCGCGCAGTACTGCAACCCGTACTGCTACAACGGTTACAACTGCTGCGGGACGTACACTTACACGTACGCCCAGCCCATCGCCCGTGACGCCGCGACCTTCGTTGCCGACGTCACCATCGCCGACGGCAGCTACGTCGCCCCGAACAGTACCGTCGTGAAGACCTGGCGCGTCCGCAACAGCGGCAACACCACCTGGGACAGCGGCTATAAGCTCGTCTTCGTCTCCGGTGACCAGCTCGGCGCCCCGACTTCCGTCGCGCTGACGACCACCGTCGCCCCGGGTCAGACCGTCGACCTCAGCGTCACGCTGACCGTACCGAGCGACAACGGCTCATTCAAGAGCAGCTGGATGCTTGAGAACGCGAGCGGCGTCCGCTTCGGCGTCGGCTATAACGGCCAGACCCCGTTCTACGCCCAGTTCACGAACTACTACGTTCAGCCGACTTACAGCTATAACTACGGTTATAACTACTGCTGGCGTCCGCAGCCGTGCGTCCCGAGCTTCCCGATGGACGGCGATTACAACCCGAAACCGGGTCCGAAGCCCGGCCCGCAGCCCGGTCCGCGTTGGTAGCATTTGTTCTTTAGATCAAATCGGTACGGTGCAGTGCTTCACTGCACCGTTCTGATCATTAAATTCCCCGCCCCGGCCTCGCCGCGGCGTTCATCTTCCCCCGCGAAATTCATCCCAAAAACTTCCTTAAATAAAACTCGTCCTTGGCACACATCTTGCACTATAGAAGATTGAGTTAATCTCATTTATTCCGGAAACAAAACAGAAAGCTGTGTACCGGAAGAACAACCGAGGAGGTTTTTGTGAACAAGAATAAACTTTTCCTATTGAGTCTCGCTGTTATCATCGCCCTGATGGCCGCGGCTGCCGCCAACGCCCAGTGGTATGATGGCGGCTATTACTGCACTTCCGGTAATTGCGGCGTCAACGCTTACAACTACAATTACGGCTTCAACAGCGGTTACTACTGCTCCACCTCCTGGAGCGCGCCGTATCAGGCCGAATTCGTGACCGACGTCACCTACCGTGACGGCAGCTTCGTCAGCCCGGGTCAGAGCTTCCTGAAGACCTGGCGCGTGAAGAACTCCGGCACCGCCTGCTGGCCCGCCGGCACGTCCCTTGTTTGGGTCGGCGGCGACATGATGAGCGCCCCCGCCGCGGTCGCGCTTCCGTACTCCGTTGCCCCGGGCCAGACGGTTGATATCTCCGTCACCCTCGTTGCCCCGAGCTCTCAGGGTTCCTTCTCCGGTCAGTGGGAACTGCAGGCCCCCGACGGCACGCTCTTCGGCGTCGGCTGCAACGGCGCCACCCCGCTGTGGGTGACCGTTTCCACCGCCAACTACGCTTATAACGGCATCAATAATTACTTCAGCTACGGCTGCTCCGGCTCCAACTGCTCCGCCACCGGTTCCCGCGCGGGCAAGAACCCCTACTGCAACAATAAGATCCGCGACGTCAAAGACGTCACCATCCCCGACGGCACCGTTGTCGAACCGGGCACCGTCTTCCGCAAGACTTGGCGCATGAAGAACGGCGGCACCTGCGTATGGGATGAGAACTACGTCATGGTCTTCGCCGGCGGCGACAACCTCGGCGGTGCCGAGTTCGTCCGCCTGAACGCGGTCAACATCATCTACGGTGACTACGACGGCAAGCGCGCCGCCCACAAGATTTACCCGGGCGACTACGTTGAATTCTCCGTCGACCTCAAGGCCCCGGAAACCGCGGGCACCTACCAGAGCTATTACAAGCTCCGCGACAACATGGGCTACGAATTCGGTTTCGGCTCCTGGGCCGCTGAACCCTTCTGGGTCCGCATCACCGTCTCCGACTCCATCAGCAAGAGCGCCGCGTCCACGGACGCGCTCCCCGAAGGCAATGCCTCCGCCGTTACCCCGGCCGAAGCCGAAGCCGCCGAGACCGCTGCTCAGGTTGAGGAAGCCGACGCCGAAGAGCTTGACGGCACCGATGCCGCCCTCGTCGACAGTGAAAAGAACGTCGTCGAAGTCGACATGATCGAGAATACCGCCGTGGCCAACAAGTGCGGCGAACAGTCCATCGCCATGCAGCTCACCGACACCGGCTACACCGTTCTCTGGACCGCTGTCAACGACGGCACCGCTGCCTGGGACGGCTACACCCTCGTCAAGAACGACGCCAACCCGGCCCTGACCCTGGCGTCCGACTCCATCGAAGTCCCCGCCACCCAGCCGGGTGAGACCGCCGAAGTCAGCTTCGACATCGACCTGGATTCCGAAAAAGCCGGCGACGATCCGCTGTGGATGGAGTTCCATCTGAGCAGCGGCAGCGAAGACTTCTGCGACTTCTACTTCGAAGCTCCCGCGAAGTAATCCCAAAGCACAGCTTTCTTGAAAAAAAACGGACCGCGT
>CAVCBG010000294.1:0-2608 GCA_963600285.1 Anaerovoracaceae bacterium | reverse complement strand
TTTTTGACATTTCGTTGATGAAATCTTATAATAAATTAAGCATACTATATAGCGTAAATAAAAAATAATCTTTCCCGCAAAAAGGGAGGTGCAACATGAATTTCGAAAAATATACAGAAAAAGCCCAAGAAGCGGTATCCCAGAGCCAACAGGTCGCGCTTGAATTCAGCCACCAGCTGATCGAACCGGCCCACCTGCTGCTCGCGCTGCTGCGTCAGCAGGACGGCATCGTCCCCGCGCTCGTGACGCGAATCTCCGGCTCCACCGCCGGTCTGCTCCAGGCGGTCACGCAGGACCTTGAGTCCCGTCCGCGTGTCACCGGCAGCTCCTCATCCCAGAACCTCGCCCGCACCACCGCGGAGGTCTTCACCAACGCGGAGAGCATCGCGAAGGGTATGCAGGATGAATACGTCTCCACCGAGCATCTGCTCCTCGCGCTCTGCGACAGCATTGAAGGGAAGAAACTCTCCCAGTTCGGCATCACGAAGGATTCCATCCTCCGCGCGCTGAAAACGGTCCGAGGCAATCAGCGTGTCACCGGTCAGAACCCGGAAGACACCTACCAGTCCCTCGAGAAGTACGGCCGCGACCTGACCGCCGTTGCCCGTCAAGGCAAGCTCGACCCGGTCATCGGCCGTGACGACGAAATTCGCCGTACGATCCAGATCCTCTCCCGCCGTACCAAGAACAACCCGGCGCTGATCGGTGAACCGGGTGTCGGTAAGACGGCTGTCGTTGAAGGGCTTGCCCAGCGTATCGTCAAGGGCGATGTCCCGGAAGGTTTGAAGAACAAGCGGCTTGTCCAGCTGGATATGTCCGCCCTGGTCGCCGGCGCGAAGTACCGCGGTGAGTTCGAGGAACGTCTGAAGGCTGTCCTCAAGGAAGTCACCGATGCCGACGGCGAGATCCTGCTCTTCATTGATGAAATGCACACCATCGTCGGCGCGGGCGCTTCCGAAGGCGCCATGGATGCCGGCAACATGATCAAACCGATGCTGGCCCGCGGTGAGCTGCACCTGATCGGCGCGACGACCCTCGATGAATACCGCAAGTACATCGAGAAAGACCCGGCCCTCGAACGTCGTTTCCAGACCGTTCTGGTCGAGGAACCGTCCGTTGAGGACACGATCAGCATTCTGAGAGGTCTGAAGCAGCGTTACGAAGTCCATCACGGCGTCCGTATTACCGACGGCGCTGTCATCGCGGCCGCGACGCTCTCCAACCGCTACATCGCCGACCGTCACCTGCCGGATAAGGCCATTGACCTGATCGATGAAGCCGCGGCCCGTCTGCGTACCGAGATCGACTCCAAGCCGCACGCTCTGGATGACATTGACCGCCAGATCATTCAGCTGGAGATCGAGAAGCAGGCGCTGCTGAAGGAAGAAGACGCCGGCTCGAAGGAACGCCTGGCGAAGATCGAGGAAGACCTTTCGAATCTTAAAGAAAAGTCCGACCACCTGACCACGCAGTGGCAGACCGAGAAGGACGCCATTCTGAAGCTGCGCAACGCCAAGGAGCGCATTGACAGCATGAACGTCGCCATCGAACAGGCCGAGCGCAAGAACGAATTCGGTAAGGCCGCGGAGCTCCGCTACGGTGAGCTGCCGAAGCTGGAACAGGAACGCGAAGACGCCGAATCCGCGCTGAAGGGCATGCAGGGCGAACAGCAGCTGCTCAAGGAAGAAGTTGACGCCGAAGAGATCGCCGAAGTGATCGGCAGCTGGACCGGTATTCCGGTTTCGAAGCTGCTCGAGAGCGAAATGATGAAGCTCGTCCATATGGAAGACCGTCTGCACGAACGTGTCGTCGGCCAGGATGACGCCGTGAAGGTCGTCTCCAACGCCGTCCGCCGCTCCCGTGCCGGTCTGCAGGACCCGAACCGCCCGATCGGTTCCTTCATCTTCCTCGGCCCGACCGGTGTCGGTAAGACCGAGCTCGCGAAGGCTTTGGCCGAGTTCCTCTTTGACGATGAACGCGCGATGGTCCGTATTGATATGAGCGAATATCAGGAGAAGCACACCGTCTCCCGTCTCGTCGGCGCCCCTCCGGGCTACGTCGGCTATGAAGAAGGCGGTCAGCTGACCGAAGCCGTTCGCCGTAAGCCGTATTCGGTCGTCCTCTTCGATGAAATCGAAAAGGCGCATCCGGAAGTCTTCAACGTCATGCTCCAGGTGCTGGACGACGGCCGTCTGACCGATGGCCAGGGCCGCACGGTCGACTTCCGCAACACGGTCATCATCATGACCTCGAACGCCGGTTCCGAGCTGTGGCTCAGCCAGAAGAACAAGGTCAGCCGTGAAGAGCTGAACCGCGTGCTGCAGTCCACCTTCAAGCCGGAGTTCCTGAACCGTCTGGATGAGATCGTCGTCTTCAACCCGCTGACGAGAGAAGACCTCAACCGCATCGTCGACATCCAGCTGAAGCGCGTCGAGAACCTGCTGGGCGAACGCCACATCAAGCTCGCCCTGACCGATGCCGCGAAGCAGTACATCGTCGACGCCGGCTGCGACACCGACTTCGGCGCCCGTCCGCTGAAGAGAGCGATCCAGCACGAACTGCAGGACCCGCTCGCGATCAAGATCCTCGAAGGCGAATTCGTGGATGG
>CAVCBG010000293.1:0-2625 GCA_963600285.1 Anaerovoracaceae bacterium | reverse complement strand
ACCTCCCCGACGCCTTCCTCTCCGATAACGACTTGGTGGCGTGCGGCGCGCTGAAAGGGATCGAGGACGCCGGCTTGAAGGTCCCGGATGACATTTCCCTGATCGGCTTCGACGACCGCCCTATTGCATCCATGATCACCCCCGCGCTGACCACGATGATGGTTCCGAAAGACATCTTCGGCAATAAATGCGTGGATCTGCTCATCGACCGCATCCAAACCAAGCGCCAATATTCGCTGAAAGTCGACGTCGGCACGGTGCTGATTGAGCGGGAAACGGTAAAGAAAATAAATTAATTTAGTTATACCTAACATTTCCGAGACGTAAACTCTCCTTCATTCCAAAATCACGGAATGGAGGGGAGTTTTATTTTTGATCGAAATTTCACAAAAATTGAGCATTAATTCACAAAATATAGCGGAATATTTCACAAAATTTGAGCGAAAATTCACAATATCTGTCGAAAATCACGCGGATAATCACTTAAGTCATAGTTTCCATTATGAAAAATATGCGATTTAGTGACTAAATACTTTATTGCAATAACTAAATTTATAAAGTAAACTCAATATATCACAACGCAATCCGCGTTACAAACTATATTGGAGGAAACAATGAAAAAATTCGTATTTGTTTTGCTGCTGGCAGTCATGCTTGTCACGTCCGTCACCGCCTTTGCCGAAGATGATCCGATGCACATCTATTGGATCGGCAAGACCCTGAACAACCCTTGGTGGATTTCCGTTGCCGATTTCGCGCAGCAGGAAGCCGACGCGCTGGGTGTTGAACTGACCATCGCCATCCCCCAGGAAGAAGTCGATTTGGAACGCCAGATCACGATGATTGAAGCTGCTGTTGAATCCGGCGCGGATGCCCTTGTGATTTCCGCCACCAGCTCCGATGGTGTTGCTCCTGCCATCCAGGCTGCCCGAGAAGCCGGTCTGAGCATCGTCAACTTCGATACCCGCATTTCCGATAAGAGCTTGATCGACGCTTTCGTCGGCGGCGATGATGAACTCGGCGCTTACAAGGCCGGTAAATTCATCTGCGAACAGCTCGGTGGTGAAGGTGAAGTTGCTGTTATCACCGGTCTGCTTGAGCAGTCCACCGGTGTTGACCGCCGCGCCGGCTTCCTTCGCGCTTGCGAAGAATACCCCGGCATCACCGTTGTTGCTGAACAGGGTGCTGAATGGTCTTCCGACAAGGCTTTCGATGTTATGACCAACATCCTCACCGCTCATCCGAACCTCAAGGGCGTCTTCGCCTGCAACGACCAGATGGCTGTTGGTATGGTCAACGCCGCTGAAGCTGCCGGCAAGTCCGCTGACGACCTCGTCCTGGTTGGCTACGATGGCATCCTCGACGCCGTCAACATGATCCTCGAAGGCCGCATGGACGCTCTCGTCTCCCTGCCGAACCTCGACGAAGCCGCGATGGGCGTGAAGCTCGCTGTCGCTCTTGCTCAGAACCCGGATTACCACTACGATCGTGAGATCCTGTACGATTGCACCCTGGTTACCGGCGAATACGTTGAAGGTCTGACCGATCAGACGATCTACGAATACGCTGCTGAACGCTTCCCGCTCCGCGGCATCACCGAAAAAGGCTACTAATCGTTGAATCAATCGTGGTGTCCGGAGTTCGCTCCGGCACCACGATTTATCGTAAGTTTTATGGATAGAGAGGATTACACGATGGAAAACAATGAAAATGTTTTATCCTTCCGTAATATTTCCAAATCTTTTCCAGGCGTAAAAGCACTTGACAATGTGTCGATGGACTTCAAGAAAGGCACCGTCACCGCCCTGATGGGTGAGAACGGCGCGGGGAAATCGACCTTGATGAAAATTCTCAGCGGGGCCTACACCCGTGACGAGGGCGAGATCATCCTGGATGGGAAGCAGCTGCCGAAGCAGTACACCCCGATGGAAGCCCGCCGCATGGGCATCGCGATCATCTATCAGGAGTTGAGCCTGATGAATGAGCTCCCGGTAATGGAGAATATTTACATCAGCAATGAACCTCTCAAAATGAAAGGGGTCATCGACTTTGGCAAAATGAAGAAGGATGCCGAAGCCCAGCTCGCGAAGCTGAACGCCGGCTATATTCCTGTCAAAGAGAAGGTGAAGACGCTGCCGCTGCCGCAGAAGCAGCTGGTGGAAATTGCCAAGGCTTTGGCTCTGGACTGCAAAGTTCTGGTCATGGACGAGCCAACCACATCACTGACCGATGAGGAGGCCTCGAACCTGTTCGGTGTGATTGAGACACTGAAACAGCAGGGAATCACGATCATCTATATTTCACACCGCATGGACGAAATCTTCCGTATCTGCGACACCGCGGTTGTAATGCGGGATGGCCGTGTGGCCGGCAAGATGGATATCGCCGGCGGGACGAAAGACCAACTGATCGATATGATGACCGGTAAGCTGCTTGACACCGGCGATATCGAGAGAACGGTTATCGACCCGGAAAAAGGCAAGCTCGCGCTGGAGTTGGACCATGTTTCGGACGGCGGCTTCATTGAAGACTTGAGTCTCAAGCTTTACGAAGGCGAAGTTTTGGGGATCGGCGGCTTGATCGGTTCCAAACGGACCGAGCTCTTCCGGATGGTGTGCGGTATTG
>CAVCBG010000292.1:0-2643 GCA_963600285.1 Anaerovoracaceae bacterium | reverse complement strand
TGGGATTGATCCTTCTCTCCCCGCTGCTGCTGATCCTCGCGCTGCTCGTGCGGATCAACCTCGGCGCGCCGGTATTGTTCCGCCAGCCCCGGCCGGGATACAAGGGGAAGATCTTCAATCTGTATAAATTCCGCTCCATGAAGGACGGCGCCGGCTCGGATGAGGAACGCCTCTCGAAGTTCGGCCGCCTGCTCCGCGCGTCAAGCTTGGACGAGCTCCCCGAGCTCTTCAACGTCCTCAAGGGCGAGATGTCCCTCGTCGGCCCGCGTCCGCTCCTCGTGCAGTACCTCGACCGCTATACCCCCGAACAGGCCCGCCGCCACGACGTCCTCCCCGGCATCACCGGCTGGGCACAGGTCCACGGACGCAATGCCATCAGCTGGGAGGAGAAATTCCGCCTGGATGTCTGGTACGTGGACAACTGGAGCCTGGGATTGGACCTCAAGATCCTCTTCATGACGGTCAAGAAAGTCTTCGTCCGTGAAGGCATCACCGCCGAAGGCAGCGCCACGACCGGTGAATTCATGGGCAGCGGGAAAGACACGCCGAACGATTGACATTCCCAAAGTTAAAAGCAAGCCCCGCCCTATGTAACAGACAGGGCGGGAGCACAATCAAATAAAGCTAAAGGAGGCGCTTTACATTTTTAATTATAATATGAAATTCAATCCTCCCACCTTTTGTTATAATCAAGATAATATTGAGAACAACACGGGAGTGAACGTGAAGAAAACAACCCTTCTTATAATCCTGACCGCCGCAATCCTCCTCGCCGGATGCAACCTTCCGCAGCCCGAGCAGAGCCTCGGCGAACCCACCGCGGACATTAACGTCCTCCTCACCCAAATCGCGGCCGAACAGCCGACGGCCGTTGAACCTACGCCCGAACCGACCGCCGCGCCGCTTGAGACGCTGACCGTCTGCCTCGGCAAAGAACCCTCCACCCTTTTCTTTTACAATGAATCCTCGCAGGCCATGTGGTCCGTCCTCGAAGGCCTCTACGACGGCCCGTTCGACTATGTGAACGGCGAGGCCGTGCCCGTGATCTTCGACGAAGTCACTTCCGAGGAAGAGACCGTCACCGTCATCAAAGGCGACATCGTCGCGAACTCCGACCGCGAGCCGGTTGAGATGAAGATCGGGATGAGCTTCATGCCCGCCGAACCCGCCGAGGGCTGCGAAGGCTCCGCCTGCCTGTCCTCTTACACCAACGTCACCGAATCCGTTGAGATGAAGCGCACCGTCGTCACCTTCCGCCTCAAGGAAGGCTTGAAGTGGTCCGACGGCACCCCGCTGACGGCGGAGGACTCCGTCTTCTCCATGACGGTCAACGGCATGAAAGGCATCAACGCCTCCACCCGAATTTACAACCTGACCGAAAGCTACACCGCCCTCGACGACCGCACCGTGCAGTGGGTCGGCATCCCCGGATACACGCCGGACAGCGCCGCGGATGTCTTCTGGACGCCGCTGCCGAAGCACGTCATGCAGGGCATGACCGCCGAGCAGATCCTCGCCGACGAGTCCGTGAACCGCTCCCCGCTGGGCTGGGGCGCCTACCGCGTCCTCTCCTGGGAAGCCGGCTCCAGCATCACCCTCGAGCGCAATCCCGAATACTTCGGCGAAGCACCGTACTTCGACAGGGTGGTGTATCAATTCTTCGGCAACGCCGGGGACAACAACCTCGAGGCGCTGAAGAACGGCACCTGCGACATTATTGACACCTCCGTGGACCTGCAGGCCGATCTCGAGCCGATCCTCGAGGACGTCCGCGACGGCAAGATGTCCGTCTACATCCGCCCGGAACTCTCCCGTCAGGAAGTCGTCTTCAACCTCGCCTCCACCGACAGCGCCGCGGCGAAATACTTCAACACAGAAGCCGTCCGTACCGCGATCGCGCAGTGCGTCAACCGCGAATCCATCAACCGTCAGGTGCTTTACGGCCAGTCCGAAGTCCCGGCGGACTTCTACCCGGCGGAGTACAGCCTCCACAACGGCGAAGTCTCCGCGGTGAAGTACGACCCCGAGAGCGCGAAGGAAACGCTGACGAACGCCGGCTGGGTTGAATCCGAAGACGGCTCCGCCCGCACCGCGCAGCAGGCGGCCGGCATGCTCGCGGGGACGGCGTTCTCATTCGAGCTGACCGTGTCGAACTCCGCGGAGTCCGTCAAGGCCGCCGAGATGATCAAGGAAGACCTGGCGGCGTGCGGGATTGATGTCACCGTCAACGCCCTGCCGCTCGGCGAGCTCTATGCTCAGGGACCGGACGGCGAGATCTTCGGCCGCGCCTTCGACGCCGCCATGTTCTCGTGGGCGTCGGGATACCGTCCGTGCTCGCTCTACCTGTCGACGAAGATCCCCTCCGAGGAGAACCACTGGGTCGGCACGAACGTCGGCGGTTATTCCTCCGAGGAGTACGACGAAGCCTGTCTCTACGGGGACGCCGGCGCGATCTACGCGGAGGAGCTCCCTGCCCTGCCGCTGTACTTCAATATCTCCATCGGCGCGTCCACGAACAACATCTGCGGCCTGGCCGACACCATCGGTTCGCGCAGCCTATTGTGGAACATCGAGTCCCTATCCCGCTCCGACACCGCGTGCGCGGTTTCGCAATGGCATAATATTTATGAATGATTGATTTAG
>CAVCBG010000291.1:0-2646 GCA_963600285.1 Anaerovoracaceae bacterium | reverse complement strand
GGGGAAGGGGGACCGCGTTAGCGGTGGATGAGGTGCCAACCCGGGCGCCGGACTTGGTTGATTCCACTGTTCCGTGCTTTGGACAATGCCCTCACTTTGTTCATTGGAAACTCATATCCGCTCCGTTAATTCGGTCGGCAGTCAGTTCATTACGGAGATAAAAATGACATCGAAGTCTGAAAGGCGTAAATCTTCATTGACCGGATTCGCGCAAACGCTGCGGAAAAAGATGACCCCTGAAGAAAAGCACCTTTGGTATGACTATCTCAAATATCTGCCGCTGACGATTCACCGCCAAAAAGTACTTGGAAAATATATCGCTGACTTCTACATCGCTGAAGCAAGAATTGTTATAGAGCTTGATGGCGCTCAGCATTTTGAGCTCTCGCATTCCGAAAGAGACCGCAAAAGAGATGCCTATATGGATAGCTTTGGTATTCTTGTTTTGCGATATACCAACGGATATGTGAACCGGTATTTTTCCGATCTCTGTGATGATATTCATAATCACATTGAAGATCGAGTACCCGGATACAATGATAGGCTGCGAGGCGAGTAAATAACAGATAATTTCGTCGATTCCACTGTCGGACGCATCGATCAATAGGGCACAAACTCGGGCGCCCGGGTTGGCACCTCATCCACCGCTAACGCGGTCCCCCTTCCCCTCAATAGGGGAAGGCTTAAGCGCGGTCTAATGGGAGCGAGTGTTCGAATATCGAGCGCCAACTCCTCACTCCTCACTCCTCACTCTCTTCTTCCTCTTCCTCCGTGGGAATCCCCTCCGTGCCGGGGCCGTATTCGTAGATGTCGGACCAGGCGGCGTAGTGCGTCTCGAAGACGTCGTTGATGTGGACGAGGCCGTTCTCGTAGACGGTGCGTTCGATGGTGACGTCGGCGCCGTCAATGCCCCAGTCGACCTGTTCAATCACGCCCGTCGGGAGATCGGGGTTTTCGTTGTAGATCGGGTCGCCCTCGGGCTCGATATTCGTCAGACCGGAGCTCGTGTAGTCCACGTAGCGGTTGACGTCGGTCGAATAGAACCGCCATTGCAGACGGCAGAGGTCGGTGTTGACGTCGGTCTCCATGAGGATCCAATACGGCGTGTCGTTCGTGAATTTCAGGTCGAGGTCCGGCAGGTAGACGGCGGCGTCGAGGCCCGCGAGGCCGGGATCAAGCTGGCGGTCGGCGAGGCGTTCGTAATAATAGACGCGGTAGCCGTGGGCGTGGCGTTCGTTGATCTCGAGGCCGTAGAAGAAGGCGGCGCGGAACAGCGTCGTGCTGACCTGGCAGAGGCCTCCGCCGACATCCTGAACGGTCTCGGAGCCGAAGATGACGGACGACTCCGCGAAGCCGGTCTCCTTCGAGACTTCGCCGACGGCGTCCGCCATGGAGAAGGTCTCGCCGGGGGCAATCAATACGCCGTCGAGCTTGCCGGCGCCGACCTGGATGTTCTGAATTCGGGCGTCGTCGGAGTAGAAGAAGTAGGTGTTCTCGGTGTGAACGAGTTCGCGGATGCCGAGGTCGGCCGCGGTCTCGGTCCCGGTCAGGTTCGGGGACTTGACGGTCATGGCGACTTCCGCCTGGTTCGCGCCGTCGCGGATGGAGGCGGCGATGTTGGCCATCGAAGCCTCAATGTCGATCTCCCGCCCCGGCTCGGGCGCCTGGATCATCTCGAGCTCGCCGGTGGATTCGTTGAAATGATAGCGCGCGTCCTGCGCGTCGCGGTAGATGTCGCTGCCGATCTCGAGGAGTTTGGTGTAAAAAATGTCCGCCTTCGGCGTCATGTTGATGCTGACGTTGCCGTCGGTGATGACGGGTTCGAAGTTGATCATGCCGGCGAGGACGTCCGCGGGGATGGTGCCCGCCGAAAGGACGCCGCGGTCGTCATTCGTATAGAGCACGAAGTCTTGGCTCAGCAGGGCGGTGAGGATCTGTTTCTGTTCATCCAATGAGGCGGTCGACGGCTCCACCACGGTCACGGGCAGATCAATGTCCGCGGCCTGCAAATTTCCCGCGTAGATTTGGACGATGGTCATCGTCATCTCACGGTCGAGCCAGCGTCCGCTCTTGCCGGGGACAATGACGACCTCGGAGCCTTGCAGGAGGATGGAGGGGTCTTCCATCGGCTCGTCAATTTCCTCCGCGATCTTGGTGATGAAGTTGAAGGCGACGCGTTCGTCGAAGAGGTAGACGGGGTCGAGCTTCTTCCCGCGCAGGAGCGCCGCGATCCGTTCGGTGACCTGACTGCCGACGGAGCCCGTCCGCCCGACAGCCATGGCGGCGTTGACCATTTCATCCGTCTGCGCGTGGAAGCCGAGCTCCTCCGGCGAGGCGCTCCAGCTGCGGTCTTCGTATTTGAATCCGAAATTGCCGTCGAAGGGGTAGCGGATGCGTTCATCAATGGCGGCCGCCGCTTCCTCCGCGGTCATCCCGCCGACGTCAACCGTGCCGACGGATACGCCGCGGAAGATCTTCCCGGAGTACGAGCCGGCGTAAATCAAAATCGCGGCAACAAATAAAATAAAGCCCAGCGCCAATCCGCCGAGCACGATAAACACCACCCGCGCGAGGGTGTTGGGGTCGGAGTCTTCATAGTCGATCATGGTTAAGAGTATAACATAAGAGCAGTGAGGAGTGAGGAGT
>CAVCBG010000290.1:0-2646 GCA_963600285.1 Anaerovoracaceae bacterium | reverse complement strand
TTGTGTATAATAGTTGAATATGCCTACGTATACTTATCGTTGTAATAACTGCGGTCATCAGTTTGATATTTTCCAGCATTTTACCGATGACGCGCTGACCAAATGTCCCGAATGCGGAAAAGAATCGCTGCACAAGGTCTATTCACCGGTAGGGATCGTATTCAAAGGCCCCGGATTTTATTGTACTGACAACCATTCTCCTTCAGGGGAAACACCGATACATCAGGAATCTTCAGCCGCTGAAGCCGCTCCCGCCAAGGCGTCCGACACAAGCAGCAAGAATGAGCCCGCCCCCGCCGCTCCGGCAGCCGCGCCCGCTCCCAAAACCGAAACCAAATAATTTTACGGGCCTCCCGCCCGTTCAAGAAGGAGCTAAACATGCGAAAAGTTCAAACCAAACAGGAAAAAGCTGCGAAAGAAGCCAACCGCCAGAAGTCCCAGGCGCAGAAGAACCAGCAGAGATGGGGCATCGGCATCGCGATCGTTTCCGTGCTGCTCGTCCTGTCTATGATCCTCAGCTCCGTCAGATTCTGATTCCGGCTCAAATTCAAACCAACACTCGCCCGTTTTCAGCGGGTGAGTATTTTTGTTTAAACGTATGACCGCCGACACCCTCCTCGAATCCCTGATCGCCGACGCCGTGAACCGGCGGGCGGACCTCTTTGACGTCCCCGAGACGAACGCCTTCCGTGTCTTCAACGGCTTTTATGAAGGCGCGGCGGAGCTCTGCGTCGATAAATACGCGGACACGGCCGTGATCCTCTGGATGTCCAAACGCGAATCCCCGTCGGAGGATGACATTCGCCGCATGACGGAGCTCTGCCTCGAACGCGTCCCCGGCGTCCGGAATGTCCTCTTCAAGAACCGCTTCGCCGCGGAGGAGGCCGTCCGCAAAGGCAAGCTGACCGCCGGCAATTCCCCCGCCGAACGCGTCCGCGAATGGGGCGTTGACTACCCGGTTGACCTCCGCCTGAACAAGGACTGCGGCTTCTACCTCGACAGCGCCCTGCTCCGCAAATGGCTGCTCGCGAACGCGGCCGGCCAGCGGGTGCTGAACACCTTCGCCTACACCGGCTCCCTCGGCATGGCGGCCGCCGCGGGCGGGGCTTCGAAGGTCACGCAAACCGACCTCAATCCCAACTACCTTAAAGAAACCGCGCCCGAAATTGAGTACATCATGGGCGACTTCTTCCGCGTGACGGCAGCGCTCCGCCGGGCGGAACGCCTCTTCGACCTGCTCATCCTCGACCCGCCGTTCTTCGCGAACGCCCGGCGTTCGGGGAAGGTCGACACGGCGAACGGCATCGCCGGCTTGATCAATAAGATCCGTCCCCTCGCCGCGGACGGCAGCCGCATTGTCGTTGTCAACAACGCCCTTTTCCTCTCCGGCCGCGCCTTCATGGATCAGCTCGAAGGCCTCGTCGGCGATTACATCTCCATCGGTGAACGGATCGACGTGCCGGCGTCCTTCTTCGGGTACGCCGCGGCCGGCAGCGTGAAGCTGCCCGCCGACCCCGCGCCGTTCAACCACACCACCAAGATCGCGGTCCTCGAGGTGCGGAGAAAGGACGGACGCCGATGAAGCGCCTCCTCCCGATCCTCCTCGTGATCGTTCTCTGCGCCTGCTCGGTGCAGATTTACGACCTGCAGCCGATCATCGTCGGCACCGATACGCCCCTGCCGGCGGCGCCCGCCATCGAGGCGACGTATTACCGTTCCACCGATAACCCGAGCGACGCTGACGGCACCGCCACGCCGCCCATTCACATCGCCCCGACGCAGATCCTCGTCTCGACCTCGGTGAACATTCTCGAGGCCTCCATGGTGGACGGCGGGACCGGCTGGGCCGTGGGACAGATCCCCGGCAGCGTTGACAACCTCATCCTGCGGACAACGGACGGCGGTGAGAACTGGAAGAACGTCACCCCGCCGCAGATCCTTTACGACTTCGGCGGATACGAAACCGAGGTCGCGTCCTGCTTCCGCGACGCCGATTATGCCTGGGTGCTGTACCGGGCCGGCGGCGCCATTGACACCGTCAACGGCATCAAGCTCTGGTACACGCAGGACGGCGGGGAGAAGTGGGAGTCCGCGAATATTCCGATCACCGGCTACACCATTCAATACTTCTCCGGCGCGAAGATCGGCTTCGTCGATCATCAGACCGGATGGATCTTCGCCCGCATCGGTCAGTCCGAAGGCCGCGAATACATCGGCATCTACACCACCCATGACGGCGGCGCCAGCTGGACCGCCATGGTGACGTCCGACTCCGAGAACCTCGCCTCCCGCAGCCGCAAGAACGGCGCCCTCTTCCGCGACACGCTCGAGGGCTGGATCAGCGGCGAGAACACCGTTGACGAACCCGGCGCCGTGCTCTGGCACACCTCCGACGGCGGGAATTCCTGGTATCAGCAGACGCTGCCGTCCCCGACCGGTGAGGACATCCCCGCCGGGCTGCTGACGGACTCCGGTTATTCCTGCAGCCTGTCGGTGCCGAAATACGTGGACCTGCAATTGAACTGCGCCTACGCGGTGCTGACCTGTTCCGGCAGGGACCTCGAAGAGCCGATCTCGATCCTCTATTGGACGATCGACAATTTCTACTCCTGGGATACCTACAAGCTGCCGAAGGGGACGGGGAAC
>CAVCBG010000289.1:0-2650 GCA_963600285.1 Anaerovoracaceae bacterium | reverse complement strand
GAAATATCCCCACAAGAACGCCGGCTTGCTTTATAATTTATGCAGAGAGTCAACAACTATGTCGATTGCCGAACGAAAAAACAACCACATTGATGTCAATCTTCACCGCGCGGTGGCGTCGAGCGTGACGGCCGGGTTCGAGAAGTACCGGCTGGTGCACAACGCGCTGCCGGAGGCGGACTTCGCCGCCTATTCTACGGAGAGTGTCTTCCTCGGGAAGCGCATCGGCGCCCCGATCTTGATCTCATCCATGACCGGCGGGACCGAGTACGGCGAGCGCGTCAACCGCAATCTGCTCACCGCCGCGGCTGAATTGCGGCTGCCGTTCGGGATCGGCTCCCAGCGCATCTACATCGAGGACAGCGCGCGGAAGGTCTTCCCGGTGCGGACGATTGCCAAGGACACGCCGGTGCTCGCGAATGTCGGCGCGGTGCAGTTGAATTACGGCTGCGGACGGGATCAACTCCTGCGGGCGGTCGAGATGATCGAGGCCGACGCCTTGATCCTGCACATCAACCCGCTGCAGGAACTGGTGCAGAAGGGCGGCGACACGAATTTCGCCGGTCTGCTGCCGAAGATCGCGGCGCTCTGCGCGGATTTCCCGGTGCCGATCATTGCCAAAGAGGTCGGCTGGGGCTTCTCCGTCGCGAACGCCAAGGCGCTCGTTGACGCGGGAATTTCGTATATTGACATCGCCGGCGCGGGCGGGACGTCCTGGTCGCAGGTGGAAAGCCTCATCGACGGCAGTCCCGAGGCCCTCGCCTTGGCGGAGCCCTTCGCGGGCTGGGGCATTCCCACGGCGGAATGCCTGGACGCCATCCATACCGCGCTGCCCGCGGCGAAGTTGATCGCTTCCGGCGGGTTGAAGGACGGCGTGGACGCGGCGAAAGCCATTGCCCTCGGCGCGGAGCTTGCCGGGTTCGCCGGGCGCATCCTGCCCGCCGCCGCGGAAGAGACGCCGGACGCGCTCATCCAAACGTTGACGACCATCATTCAGCAATACAAAATCGCCCGCTTCCTGAGCAGCGGCATTGAAAAAATCGCCTGAAGAGGAAACATGAAACAGAAAATTATCAACGAGATCAACGCGAAAATTTTTGAATTCCTTTCCGAAAATGAGACTTTGAAGCAGGACGAAGCCCTGCAGGAAATGCTGTACTACGCCCTCGGATTCAACAAAGACGGCGGGCTGCTCAGCGGCGGCAAACGGCTGCGTCCGCTCTTCGGGTGCCTGGTCTGCGGCGCGGTCAGCGGAGACCATCGCCAAGCCCTGCTCTACGGCGCGGGCCTTGAGATGCTGCACAACTTCACCCTCGTCCACGATGACATTGAGGACAACGGCGACGTCCGCCATAACCGCCCGGCGCTGTGGAAGCGGGACGGCCTCGCCATCGCGCTGAACGCCGGCGATATGCTCTATGAGACCGCCCTCACCGCCGCGGCGCAAGCCGACCGTGAGACCGGATTCAACGGCCTCGAACGCGTCATGAAGATGTCCGCGGATCTCTTCCTCGGACAGCACCGCGACATTTCCTTCGAGAACCGCGCGGACATCAGCGAGGACGAATACATCCGCATGGTCCGCGGCAAGACCTCCGCCCTGCTCGGCTGCAGCTTCGCGCTCGGCGCCATGGCCGGCGGCGCGTCCGAGAATGTCATCCGCGACTACGAACGCATCGGTCAGGAGATCGGCGTCGCCTTCCAGATCCGCGACGACTATCTCGGCACCTGGGGCAATAAAGACGTCTTCGGAAAGTCCGTTTCCGGCGACATTATGGAAAAGAAAAACACCCTCGCGGTCATCTATACCGAAGGCCGCGATCCCGAATTCCGCAAGCAGTGGGAGACCTATGACGGCTCCGCCGACCGCGTGCAGGAATTCGCGGAGATGATGGAAAAAGCCGGCGCGCCGGAATACCTCTGCGAGCAGTGCGAGAAATACACCCGCGCCGCCGAAGAGATCCTCGAACGCTATCCCGCGGTCAATGAATACGGCCGTGAGCTTGACGACCTGATCAACGCGCTGGTTGACCGCAGGAAGTAAGGCAGAGCATGACGGAAATGAACCAAGTCGAATCAGCCGTCCGTGAGATTCTGCTCGCCATCGGGGAAGATCCCGACCGCGAAGGCCTCCGCGCCACGCCGGAACGGGTCCGCCGTATGTACGGGGAGATCTTCGGCGGTTATGCCATGGATCTCGAGACCGTCGTGCACGGCGCCGTCTTCAACGAGACCTCCGGCGGCATGGTTGTCGTCCGCGACATCTCGTTTTACAGCATGTGCGAACATCATATGCTGCCGTTCTTCGGGACGGTTGACGCCGCTTACATCCCGGACGGACGCGTGATCGGCCTGTCCAAGATCCCGCGGATCGTGGAGATGTACGCCCGCCGCCTGCAGATTCAGGAACGCATGACGCGGCAGATCAGCGACGCGCTCGAGACGATCCTCACCCCGAAAGGCGTCGCCATCCGCGTGCGCGGTTCGCACATGTGCTCGATGATGCGCGGGGTGAAGAAGGAATCCGCGGCGCTGCTGACGACCCGGTACACGGGCGTGTTCGAGAGCGATCCGGAGACGCGGAATGAGTTTTACCGCCAACTCGGCATGACGGAGGACATTGAATGAACGAAGAGAAACAATTCCTGCT
>CAVCBG010000288.1:0-2651 GCA_963600285.1 Anaerovoracaceae bacterium | reverse complement strand
TTCGGGATTCCGTTCTGCGCGCTGCCGACGAAGATCCTGCACTCCGACGCGGATTTCGACTGCACGGAGCACACGTCACTGCCGAAAGGCATCCGCATCACCGGCGTGATGGGAGACAGCCACGCCGCTCTCTACGGCAACGGCTGCCATCAGCCGGGTACCGCCAAAGCCACCTACGGCACCGGTTCGTCCGTGATGCTGAACGTCGGCGAAAAGCCGATCCTCTCCCGCAACGGGCTCTCCGCATGTGTCGGCTTCGGTTGGCAGGGGAAGGTGTGCTACGTGCTGGAAGGGAACGTGACCTGCTCCGGCGACACGTTGGTCTGGCTGAAGGAAAACATGGGGATGATTTCCGATATTTCCGAAGTCGAGCCCCTCGCCGCTTCCGTTCCCGATACGGGCGGGGTTTCCCTGATCCCGGCCTTCTCCGGCTTGGGCGCGCCGTACTTTGACAGCGATGCCCGCGCCGTGATCTGCGGCATGAACCGCGGCACCAACCGGGCGCATGTCGTCCGCGCGGCGCTGGAGTCCATCGCCCAGCAGGACGCGGATGTCCTCGAAGCCATGAGCAAGGATTTCGGCTCACCGGTGACGCAGATCTTCGCGGACGGAGGCCCGTCCTCGAACAAGCTGCTGATGCAGCTGCAGGCCGATCTGGTTCCCTGCAAAGTGAACTGTGCGGCGCTCAGCGAGCTTTCCGCGCTGGGCTCCGGGTATATGGGAGGCATCGCGAGCGGCGTTTATCCTTCCTTTGAGGAGATCCCCCAGCGGAAGCAGCCGGGCCGCGTCTATGAACCCGCCATGTCCGAAGAGAAACGAAACGCGCTGCGGGATATATGGAAAAACGCAGTCAAAACCGTCAGCTCGCGGTAAAATATTGCAAACAGTCCGATAACTTTTGAATATTGGAGGAAGAAACAATGTCAACTTTTGGTGTATTGATCAGCAACCGCTCCTTTTTCCCCGATCACCTGGTTTTGAGCGCCCGCGAAAAACTGCTGCCCCTGTTGGAAAAATGGGGACATAAGGTGATCACCCTTTCAACGGATGACACCTTCATGGGCGAAACCATGACCTACGACGAAGCCGTGAAATGCGCGGAGCTTTTCCGTCATCACGCGGATGAGATCGACGGCGTCATTATCTGCCTGCCGAACTTCGGTGAGGAAACCGGTATCGCCGACGCGATCCGCATGAGCAAACTCGACTGCCCGATCCTGATTCAGGCCTGCGATGATGACTTTGACAAGCTCGACCTTGCCAACCGCCGCGACGCTTTCTGCGGCAAGCTCTCCCTCTGCAACAACCTCTATCAGTACGGGATCAAATATACCCTGACCACCAAACACACCTGCGCCATCGACAGCGACCTGTTCAAAGCCGACGTCGAACGCTTCGCGGCCATCTGCGCCGTCGTGAAGAAGCTCCGCTCCGCCCGTATCGGTGAGATCGGCGCCCGCGTCCAGCCCTTCCGCACGGTCCGCTATTCCGAAAAGCTCCTGCAGCAGAGCGGCATTTCCGTGATCACCGAGGACTTCTCCGAGATCATCGCCGACACCGAAGAGCTGAAGGATCAGGCCCAGATCGACGCCAAGATCAAAGAGATCCGCGCCTACGGCAACATCTGCCCGGGTATCTCCGACGCCAAGGTTGAGAAACAGGCGAAGCTCTGCATCGCTGTTGAAAATTGGATGAACGAGCGGAAATGCGACGCCAGCGCGGTCATGTGCTGGGACAGCGTTGAAGCCAACTACGGCTGCGCCGCCTGCCTCTGCATGTCCATGATGGGTGAGAAGGGCCGTCCGTCCGCCTGTGAAACCGACGTGATGGGTGCCGTCTCCATGCTCGCGCTCCAGGAAGCCGCCGGCAAAGCCCCGGTCTATCAGGACTGGAACAATAACTACAAAGACGTCCCCGACAAGTGCATCAACGTCCACTGCTCGAATTACCCGGTGTCCGTCTTCGCGGAAAAGCCCGAGATCGGCAACCTGGATATTCTCGCCACCACCCTCGGCGCGGATGTCTCCTTCGGCGCCCTCAAGGGCCGCGTCCGCCCGAGCGACATGACCTTCCTGAAGGTCTCCACGGATGACAAGCACGGCGTGATCAAGTGCTATCTCGGCGAAGGTAAATTCACCGACGATCCGCTGCCGACCTTCGGCGGTGTCGCTGTCTGCGAAGTCCCGCACCTGAATGACCTGATGAAGCACCTGACCAAGAACGGTTACGAACACCACGTCGCCATCGTTCAGGCGAAGGTCGCCGACATTCTCGAAGAAGCCCTCGGCAATTACATGGGCTGGGAAGTTTACCGCCACTCATAAAAGGAGGCAAAGATGTTAAAAGGAATCAGCCCGCTGCTGCAGCCTGAGCTGCTGAAAGTTCTCGCGGAAATGGGCCATGGGGATGAGATCGTCATCGGCGACGCGAATTTCCCTGCCGCCTCGATGGGCAAGCGCTGCATCCGCTGCGACGGCCACAAGGTCACGGAACTGCTTGACGCGATCCTGCAGCTCTTCCCGCTTGACACCTTCGTGGAAGCCCCGGTCACGCTGATGGAAGTCGTTCCCGGAACGGCTCCGGACGAACCGCCGATCTGGAAGGATTTCCGCGACGTCATTGACAAATACGAACCCGGCAAGAAGATCGGC
>CAVCBG010000287.1:0-2670 GCA_963600285.1 Anaerovoracaceae bacterium | reverse complement strand
GCGTGAACTCATCCGCGAAGGCGGACACCGCCATCGCTGCCGCGAGGACAACGACGAACATCAAAATTACAATTCTTTTCATTTCGGTTCTAACCTCCATTTTTGAATTTTTTTCATATCGGTTGAGCGGATCATTCCGTTCACCCGATAATCCACGATACTATTCGGCGGGGGAAGCCGCCTTCACGAGCCGAACTCCTTACGGAGCAACGGGCGCGTCGGGATTCACACCCAGCGCCCCGGCATCATACACGAACGCGATGGGGGAGAGGCTGTTGAAAACAACGTCCACCGTGTTGTCCGCGTTGCGGGTAATCTGGCTGTTGGGGATCGTTTCCCAATTGGAGCCTTCATAATTATGAAGGACCGCCACCAAGCCGGACGTATCCGAAGAAAGCTCGAAGCGGACAGAAATACTGACCCCGTCCTGCTTCAGATATTCAGCGAAGTCGCCCGTCACCGTAACATCAAGCAGATCCCCGACAACAAGGTCGTCCACCGTGAGAGAGGGAGAGACTTCCTTCATGACGGATTCCAGATCCGCGCTCAGCTCGGTCAAGCTGCCGACGGACTGAATCTGCGCGTACGCGGCGTCCAGCTTTTCTTTGATCTCAGGGGCCATTTCGGACGCGTCGGATACAGACGTCACGATCAAGTCACCGGAGGAAATGCCGGCGATCTCGTTGCCATTCGCGTCGCGAAGGACGGCGACATAATCGCCTTCATCGTCCTCATCCGACACAGGTTGGCTGACGACCACCGGTGCCTGATTTGCTGTCACGCTGGGCGTGAACTCATCCGCGAAGGCGGACACCGCCATCGCTGCCGCGAGGACAACGACAAACATCAAAATTGCGATTTTTTTCATTTCGGTTCTAACCTCCATTTTTGTTTTTATTTAATTGGCTGAGCGGGATAATTTCGCGCAAACCAAAAACCTCTTGCTGCTGTCGCTCTTCAGGTGGGTGGACAGAATCAGAATCGTGTCGCCTTCCTGAACCGAAGCGTCCTCCGCGAAGGATGCCTCCAGCGACCTCACCGACAGAATCTCCTTGAAGAACAGCCGGAAAGTACGTTGATCCGTGAAGTCGTAGTTGTACAGAATATGCCGGTTGTCGAAGGGCACCGCGGCGAAGACGGTGTAACGCAGTTCCCGATTGGGAAGATAAACGACGATCTCCGAATGCTCCTCGAGTGCCTCCCGGGAGGAATAGGCGCGTTGGAGCGCGCCGAACATCTCTCCGTCTGCCATATTCTGACCGTAAACGACGGTGACCGGGTCCGTGAATTCCTTGCCGCTGTAAGCGGCTTCCGTATAAATCGCGCCGGCGGCGTCGGATCGGCCGTACATATTCCGCTGAAGGTAATACGCGTCGTCGTCCGGGCTTTGGAGAATCGGATAGCTGATCTCCGTTCCCGGGATATACAGCCACGCGTAAATATCCTCATTGATCTTATGAAGCCCCTCGAAGTCCGCGGGGCTGACGTAGGCCTCCGTGCCGATCCGTTCCTCCGGGGCCGTGAAATACTCCCGCGCGGAGCTCTCCGTCCGCGGAAGATGTTTCAGGCCGATACACAGCAGCAGGCACAGCGCCGCCGCGATGACGACGGCGATTATGATCCCTTTTCGTTTCATAACAGCAGCGAGGCCTCCCTTTCATTCAATTTCCGCAGCAATTCTGCTCCGCCCTTTCGCTCAATCATCTCCAGCGCGGGCGCCAGATTCGGGCTTCGATTATCCATATTATGGGAATCCGTGCCCAGCAAATGAATCTTTCCGTCTTTCAACATTTTCACGGCCTTGCCCGGTTTCCGAATGAAGAACTCCGTGCTCGCCTGCATCAGGACGCCGCCTTCGAGAAGCGGTTTCCACCACTTCCGGTTCTGCCAAGTCAAATACCGCTCGATATGCGCCAACAGCACCGTGAGATACCGTCGGCGGTTCAGTTCGAGAACCGCGTCCACCATCCGCTCCGTCCACGCGCACGTCGGCATTTCCAGAAGCAGAAGCCGCGTGCCCGACAGGCGGAATTGTTCAAGGCCGACACAGCGCTGGATCCCTTCAAAATAATGAACCTCAGCGCCGAGCCGAATTCTCGGATAGGCGGCCAAGTACGGAGCCAGCCGCGCCCACGCCTGCTGCCGGCGGGCGAAGAACACCTCCGGCGAGGTACACCGGGCGTAGAAATGCGGCGTCGCGGCAATGCCCACAGCCCCCTGCGCTCCCAGTTCACGGAACATGGCGATGCTTTCATTCACGCTCGCGCTGCCGTCATCGATTCCGGGCAGGATGTGCGTATGAAAGTCAAACGCCCACGCCATTGATCCGTACCTTTCTCCGAACCGACGGCGCGGTGTCAGCTTTTCGCGGACTCGTATCCATACTCGTAGCCGTATTTCTTGTAGCGCTTTTCCTGCATATCCGCGTCGTTCAGAATAAAGCCCAAGAGCTTGACGTCCATCAGCTTCATTCGGCGCATGGCCTCCGCCAACGAGGCTTGGTCGCAGTAGTTCTGGCGGATGACGACAATCATTCCGCTCATCAGCTTGGAAACGGCCAGGCCGTCGGCAACGGCGTTCACCGGCGGCAGATCGACGATGATGTATTCAAACGCCGGCGCCAGCGCTTCGAGGACCTGACCCATCCGCTTCGAGGACAGCAGTTCCGAA
>CAVCBG010000286.1:0-2687 GCA_963600285.1 Anaerovoracaceae bacterium | reverse complement strand
GACTAACTTTTGCAGTGAAAGAAGGAAAAAGGTCATGCGAAAAATCGGAATTCCCGAGATCGAAGATATCGCTACCGGCGCGGCGCTGTTGGGCGCGGGCGGGGGCGGTGATCCCTACGTCGGCAAACTGGTCGCCATCGGCGCCGTGCAGGAATGCGGCCCGGTGACCCTGTTGGACCCGGATGAGGTGCCGGACGACGCCCTCATCATCCCCATCGCCATGATGGGCGCCCCGACCGTTCTGGCGGAGAAGGCCATCGGCGGTACGGAGTACAAGAAGCTTTTTGACATGGTCTCCAAGTTCTTCGGGCAGAAGATTTACGCCTTTATGCCCATCGAAGCGGGCGGCGTCAACTCAATGCTGCCGATCGCGGCGGCTGCCCGGCTGAATATGCCGATGGTGGACGTGGACGGCATGGGCCGCGCGTTCCCGGAGCTGCAGATGGTCACCTTTACCATCGGCGGCATGAAAGCCACCCCGATGGCGCTGGTTGACGAGAAGGGCAACAGCTGCATTTTCGAGACCATCACCAACAAATGGACGGAAGAATTGGCCCGCGCCGTCACGATGAGCTGCGGTGCCTCGGTTTCCGTCTCCCTCTATCCCATGAGCGGCAAGCAGATGAAAGAATACGGCGTGCGCGGCATCGTGACCCGCAGCCAGCAGCTCGGCAAGGCCATCCGCACCATCAAGGAAAGCGGAGACAAGACGCCGGAAGAGCACTTCCTCGAGATGTCCGAGGGCTTCAAGCTCTTCAAGGGCAAGATCGCGGATGTGCTTCGCGAAACCCGCGCGGGCTTCAACTTCGGCAAGGTCGTCCTGGAAGGGATCGGCGAATGCAAGGGTCACACCGCCTACGTCGAGTTCCAGAATGAGAACCTGACCGCCACGGTTGACGGCGAACTCCTCGCCACCACCCCGGACCTGATCTCTCTTGTGGACACGGAGACCTTCATCCCCGTCACCACCGACGCCCTGAAGTACGGCAAACGCGTCCTGGTCGTGGGCCTGAAGTGCTTCCACCTCTGGCGCACGAAAGAGGGCCTCGAGCTGGTCGGCCCGCGCTACTTTGGCGTAGATACCGATTACATTCCGCTGGAAGAACGCTGCAAGGGAGGTAAGTGAGATGTATAAACTCGGAATTGATGTCGGCGGCACCAATACGGACGCCGTTCTGATCGATGAAAACCGCAACGTCGTCGCGGATATCAAATATCCCACTTCCGCGGATATTTACGACGGGATCCTGGGCGCCATGCGCACCGTGCTGGAAGTCTCCGGCGTGGATCCCAAAGAAATTCATCAGGCAATGCTGGGCACGACCCAGTGCACGAACGCCATCGTCGAGCGCAAGCATCTGGCCCCCATCGGCATCCTGCGCATCGGCGCGCCGGCCACGACCGGCATCCGCCCGATGGTTGACTGGGCGGAAGACATTCAGAAGGTCGCTGTCGGCAGCACCATCATCCACGGCGGTTTTGAGTATGACGGCCGCGAATTGGCGCCGTTTGACGGCGAAGCCGCCAAGGCGTTCTTCGCGGACATGAAGGCGAAGGGCGTCAAGTCCATCGCCATCTCCTGCGCGTTCTCCACCGTGCGCAACGATCACGAAGTCGAAGCCGCGAAGCTCTGCCGTGAAGTCATGGGCGATGACGTCCACGTCTCCATCTCGAGCGAGATCGGCTCCATGGGCCTGATTGAACGCGAGAACGCGACCATCCTGAACGCCGCTCTGTGGCAGGTGGCGGAGCGCTTCACCGAAGGCTTTGCCAAGAGCCTGCGCGACGAAGGCATCACCAACGCCGACGTCTACCTCAGCCAGAACGACGGCACGCTCATGACCATGGAGCACGCCCGCCGTTACCCGATCCTGACGGTCGCCTGCGGCCCGACGAACTCCATTCGCGGCGCCAGCTACCTTTCCTCTCTGAAGGACGCGGTCGTCGTGGATGTCGGCGGTACGACCACCGACCTCGGCGTGATCCAGAACGGGTTCCCGCGTGAGTCCAGCGTCGCCGTCACCATCGGCGGTGTGCGCACCAACTTCCGTATGCCGGACGTCATCTCCATCGGTCTCGGCGGCGGTTCCATCGTCCGCGTCAAGCCGGACGGCAGCGTTACCGTCGGCCCGGACAGCGTCGGCTTTGAGATCACCAAGAAGGCCCTCGTCTTCGGCGGCGACGTTATGACCGCCACCGATGTCGCCGTCCGCCTCGGCATGGTTGAGCTGGGCGACAAGTCCAAGGCGATGTCCATCCCGCAGGATGTGGCGGAGAAAGCCTTGGACGTCATCCGCGGTCTGGTTGAGGACAGCGTGGACGCCATGAAAGTCTCCAACGCGGACGTGGACCTCATCCTCGTCGGCGGCGGTTCCATCATCCTGCCGGAGAAGATCGCCGGCGCGGCCTCCGTTCTGAAGCCGGAGCACTTCGGCTGCGCGAACGCCATCGGCTCCGCGATCTCCAAGGTCAGCGGCACGTACGAGAAGCTGATGAACTACGACGAACTGCCGCGTGAACAGTCCCTGGAAAAGGCCAAGAAGGAAGCCATCGAACTCGCCGTCGCCGCGGGCGCCGTCCGCGATACGGTTGAGATCATTGAGATGGAAGACGTCCCCCTCGCCTACTATCCCGGCAACACCAACCGCGTGAAGATCAAGGCTGCCGGCGAACTGAGCTGACAGATT
>CAVCBG010000285.1:0-2696 GCA_963600285.1 Anaerovoracaceae bacterium | reverse complement strand
CGAAGTGGAATTCGCTGTGGTGATGGTAGGTCTCGCCCGGGCGGAGGATCGGGGACGGGAAGTTCGGATGATTGATGGCATCCGGGTAGTGCTGCGGTTCGAAGCACATGCCGGAGAACTCGGCGTACGTGCATCCGCCCTTGCCCTTGCGCTTGGTGAGGCAGTTGCCGGAATAGAACTGCATGCCTTCCTGGTCGGTGTACGCGGTCATGGTGATGCCGGTCTTGGGGCCGGTGAGGACCGCGGCTTCATGCAGAACGCCGGGCTCGCCGAGGATGAAGTTATGGTCGTAGCCCTTGGTGCAGAGCGGAGCGACTTCGGCGAAGTCTTTGCCGATGAGCTTCGGCGTGTTGAAGTCGAACGCGGAGCCCTTCTCGATGTCGAGGATCTTCCCGGTCGGGATCAGGCCTTCGTCGATGTCGAGGATCTGGTTCGAATGGAGCGTCAGGATCTGCTCGCGGATGTCGCCGGCGTCGTGGCCGTTCATGTTGAAATACCAGTGGTTGGTCATGTTGAGGACGGTCGGCTTGTCCGTGACGGCGGAGTAGTCGATGGTGAAGGCGTTGTCGTCCTTCAGCGTGTAGACCGCCTTGGCCTCAACCTCGCCCGGGTAGCCCTGTTCGCCGTCCGCGGACTTGGTGGTGAAGATCACGGCGTTGTTCGCTTCGTCGAGCTCGTACTTCCAAATCTTTTCATTCCAGCCGTGAACGCCGCCGTGAAGGTGGTTCTTGCCCTCGTTCTTCGTCAGTTCATAATGAACCCCGTCGAGGTCGAAGGCGGAGTTGCCGATGCGGTTGGCGCAGCGGCCCGGGGTCGAGCCCAGGTATCCGTCATTGGCGACGTATTCCTCGATGGTGTCATAGCCGAGGCAGACGTCCACCGGCTTGCCGTTCTTGTCCGGCACGACGACGCGGCGGATGGCGGTGCCGTAAGTAATGGCGGACAGCTCCATCCCGTTCTTGTTTTTCAAAGTGATCTCAAAGATCTTTACGCCTTTGATCGCACCGAATTCTCGTACATTGATCATGATTGCCTCCCGGTGAAGAATTGTTCCTTCTATTATACTGTATTCGGGGCGGCCGCGCCATCCCTTTTTCGCGGGTTTTCGGGGAAAAACTTGTAACTTTGCCCTTTGCAAAAAAGCCGCAAATATGGTATATTGATACCGATATCCTTATTTCAACCGCGTAAAGATAAGCGCGGGAACGGAATAAAGCTCAAGGAGTAAAACTATCAGTACACAAGATTTTCGCGTAAATGAGATGATCCGTATTCCGGAGATTCGTGTTATTGACAGCCAGGGCAACAACCTGGGTGTCATGTCCAGTAAAGAAGCGCTGCGCCTCGCGCGTGAGCAGGATCTGGACTTAGTTGAAATTTCCCCCAACGCCAATCCGCCGGTATGCCGTATCGTCTCCTTCGGTAAGTTCCTCTACGAACGCACCAAGAAGGAAAAGGAAGCCAAGAAGGCTCAGGCGAAAGTTGAAGTCAAGGAGATCCGTCTCCGCCCGAAGACGAACGAGCATCACCGCAGTTTCAAGACCCGCGATGCCCGCCGCTGGCTGATGGAAAAGAAGAAGGTCCGCGTCACCATCCGCTTCCGCGGCCGCGAGATCACCTATCCGGAACTTGCCCTTGAGGATCTGAAAGAGATCGCCGAAGAGCTCCGCGATATCGCGATCATCGAGCAGCCGCCGGCCATGGAAGGCCGCGTCATGCGCATGCTCCTCGGTCCGGACGTCAAGAAGATCGACAAGCTCAAGGCCGAGATTGCCGCCCATCCGGAGCTGCAGGCCGCGCTTGAGGCTGAGCCCGAAGAAGATTACGACGACGAGGAAGATGATGAACTCGACGAAGAGGAAGAAGAATAATTACATTTTCTTCCAAATTTGAAAAAGTCGAGTATAATAATCATGCTAACGAAATAGCATTCTTTTAGAGTGCTATTAATTTTGTTGTAAGGAGTTTTGTTGTGCCACGCAAACAGACAGCTGGAAAATATAAGTTGAAGACCCATAAGGCGACTTCCAAGCGTTTTCGCATGACTGGGTCCGGCATGCTTGTGCGTACCAAGGGCGGCAAGAGCCATTTCCGCCGCCGCACTTCCGATCGCACGAAGCTGCTTCTGTCTGAGATGATCCCGGTCGAAGGTAAGAACACCATCGCCCGCGTGAAGCGTCTCGCTCCCTATATGGAGCACTAATCGGTTTTTCTTTTTTTAGTACGGCTGTCGGGTGTATGCAACGGATCAAATCGATCGACGCCCGAGGGTTCGTAAAGGAGTAATATATGGCACGTGTTAAGGGAGGTCCGAAAGGACATCTCCGTCACAAGAAGTTACTGAAACAGGCAGAGGGGTATCAACTCACTCGCCGCAAGCTGTTCCGCCGCGCCAATGAAACCATGCTGAAAGGCCTCTGGTATTCGTTCCGTGATCGCCGCGTACGCAAGCGCGAACTGCGCAAGCTCTGGATCGCGAGAATCAATGCGGCTGCCCGGCTCAATGGAATTTCCTACAGCCGCCTGATGGGTGGTCTGAAGAAGGCGAACATTGCCCTGAATCGCAAGATGCTGGCCGACATCGCCGTCCGCGACCCGCAGGCTTTCAGCAAAATCGTCGAGATGGCGAAAGCTGCGTAAACAAAACGTTTAGCAAAAACAAGACCCCGTGTTGAACGGGGTCTTATTTTTGCAGT
>CAVCBG010000284.1:0-2716 GCA_963600285.1 Anaerovoracaceae bacterium | reverse complement strand
GAAGTCTCGCAGCTCCGCGTAGGGGATCACGAAGAAAAAGCACCGGCGAAGCTCTTCCGTCGGGTCGTCGTAGTAGTTCAGCCCCCAGATCCCATCGAAGCTCTCGTATTCAAACTCCATGATCCCGCCTTCCTGCCACGGGTCCAGCACGCGGATCGTGTCCGTCTCCGGGTCGTAGCCGGTCACCACCGCCATGTGATTCGCGCCGAAGGGCGTCCATTCGACTTTGGTGAGGATCAGCAGCGGGCCGTAGCGCCGGAGCGCGGCGAGGAGCTCTTCTTTGTCACTGTCGGTACGCGTGCCGAGGTAATACCCGAGCTCGTCAAGGTCGTCCGCCGTGTCGGAGATGTTCAAGCCGGACTCCGCGCGGAACGTCCCTTGGCGGACGTTGGCGTCGATCAATTCCTGCGCGGTCATCAGCGGATATTCCTCGTTGTAGTCGTGCCAGAACTCCAGCACCATCTGCATCGCGGCGGCCGTGCAGCCGGTCGTGATCGGCTTCCCGTTGTAACGCAGATCCGCCTGGGAGACGAACTCCACGTCGTCATACCACAGCGAACCGTGGAAGTACTCCGGGCCGAGCGTCGGCGTGGGCGTCGGGCCGAAGGTTGCCGTCGGTGTAGGCGTTACGGTCGGTGTCGGGGTCTGCGTCGCGGAGGGGATGGCGGTCGGCGTTTCCGTCGGCAGGGAGGCGGTGAATGTTTCCGTCAGCACCGCGGGATCGGCCTGCTCCGGCATGTTGCAGCCGGCGAGAACAAGGCAGATCAGGATGAGCGGGAGAATGCGTTTCATGCTTTTATTATAATGAAAAACTCCGCCGGTTCGGCGGAGCTGTTGAGCGGCTAACGAGATTCGAACTCGTGTGAACACCTTGGAAGGGTGTCGTACTGCCATTGTACGATAGCCGCGTAACCGGTATTTATTTTAGCATAAATTCAACCATTTGCAAGAAAAAAGATGATAACGCGGGCGAAAGTGCGGTATGATTGTAGAGGAATTTCACATCCGCGCGGAGGTGCTTGATGAAAGAAGAAAAAGAAAAGAAACCCGAACTGAAGAAATGGCAGCAGATCCTGCTCGACCTCGCTCTCCCGCTCGCGATCGTCGCGGTCGCGCTCGGGGTTTGGGATTTGTACAATGTCGTGTTCAAGAGCGCGGACGGCCCCTTGATGATCCGCGTCTCCCTCTACATCCTGGCGAGCCTCAGCTTCATCTACGCTGTCAATAATTGGGGCGACAAAAGCCCTTCCCGCTATCGGGCCGCGGTCTTCGTCTTCAGCGCGGCATTGCTGGTGACGGCTATTACCCAGCCGTTCAGCGAATCTGCCCGCGCGGCGAGCTACATTCTCTTCGCCCTCGTCCTCGCCTTCGGGCTCCTGCTCAATCAGAAGCGTTACGCCTTCTGGCTCATCGGCGGGGCGTTGATCCTCTCCGTCATCCTGATGACCGCGTATGACGGCATTGATTCGAATATTTACAGCCGTTTCAGCTATCTCATCCTCGCGTACGGCTTCGCCGTTGTCTACTGGTTCCGCCTTTCCCGCAAGGAAACGAAAGCCGAGGACAAGGACAAGGTGCCGTGGCGCAAGCGCAACCGTGAACAGAAATAAGGGAGTGAATTATGAAATACTTTGACAACATGATGCCGATCCTGGAAAAGGCAATGAAAACCCAGGAACCCGCCCTGAAGCAGGCCGCGGAAATGATTGCCGACGCGGTCGCGGCCGATCACCTGATTTACGTCTTCGGCTCCGGCCACGCGGGAATTCTCTCGGAGGAATCCTTCTACCGCGCCGGCGGATTGGTCCCCGTCTGCCCGATCTTCGCGCCGGGACTGACCTGCCAGACCCGCCCGATGCCCCTGAGCTCGCTGGTCGAGCGCCGTTCGGGCTACGCGGAGCAGATCCTCGATAATTACAACCTCGAACCCGGTTCCGTGCTGATCGTGCATTCCAACTCCGGCAAGAACGCCGTCCCGATTGAAATGGCGGACCTCGCCCGCAAGCGCGGATTGAAGACGATCGCCATTACCAACGCGGAGCAGTGCCGTCAGGCGGCCTCCCGCCATCCGCAGGGCCTGAAGCTGGTGGACGCCGTTGACCTTGTGATCGACAACTGCGGCGTGTTCGGCGACGCCTGCGTGAAATTCGACGAGATCGGCGAAGTCGCCGGCGCCACCTCAACCGTCGTCGGCGCGGCATTGCTGAACGCGGTCTGGGTCGAGGCCGTGCAGATCCTCATCGACCGCGGCGTCAATCCTCCGATCTTCCGCTCCACGAACGTCGACGGCAACAATGCCGCGGACGCCAATCAGAAGCTGATGGATCACTACGGCAGACGGCTGCTCTACCTCTAAACGGAGACTGAATTGATCGTACATCTTGACAACAACCCCGGCGATAACGAATGTCAGGACGCCGCCGTTTACGGTGAGCTCCTCCCCGACGGAGAGCTTCGCCCCGGTTCGCTCGCGCTGCTCGCCGCCGCGCGGGATCTCGTGCACGGAAGCGGTCCGCGGACCGCGCTGCTGCTCATCGGGGAAGGCCTCGTGGAGACGGCCCGCCGTTTTTACGCGAACGGCGCCGACCGCGTGTTCGTGTATGACGACCCGTCGCTGAAGGAATACGACGCCGAACGTTACGCCGCGGTGGTATCACACTTCGTCACGAATTACAAGCCGTCCGCGATCCTCTTCGATGATACGCCGCAAGCGCAG
>CAVCBG010000283.1:0-2719 GCA_963600285.1 Anaerovoracaceae bacterium | reverse complement strand
GCTCCGTCTCCCGGCGAAGATGATCAGGCCGATGAAGAGGGCGAGCATTAGGGTCACCGCGCTCAGGCATAACCACTTTACTTTCACCCACCGCAGCGTCAGGGACAGCAGCGGAATCACGCCGACGGCGCCGATGCCGATGAGCGGGAGCAGATAATCCCGCCAGTGGTCATGGAAGACCAGCGTCAGCGTGACAGCGGCAATGAGCATCGCGATATAAAGTCCGGGGACGACATACGTCAGCGCCCAGCCGTGGCTGCCGGTGAGGCGGTCGATGAGCAGGAAGTAAACTACCGCGGCGAGCAGCTGCACGAGGAGCATGGCGTTGACATTCATGCGGCTCAGCAGCGGGATCCCGATGGCCGCCCACAGCACCACAATGGCGCCGATGGTGATGACGGCCCAGGGGAAGTTCGGGGCGATGAAGCAGTTCAGGAACACGACAACGGCCGAGATGATGATCGAGACGAAGAGGAAGATCTTCGCGAGGAGCGGGAACGGCTCGCGGAGCTTCTCCGTCTTCGTGACATTCGGATAGTACTCCGTGTCCTTTTCGATGGTCCCCGTCAGCTCCGACCCGCAGATCGGGCAGACCGCGCGGTCCTGGGCGATGTCGATTTTGCACAGTTCGCAGTGTTTCATTGTTTCCCTCCTTCCTCAATCTCATTCGTATAGACGACGATGCCGTCGATCTCGGCGGAGAGCCCGCGGATGAATTCGCGCTCCACGAGCTTTTCTTTGATCGTGGAGGAGAGCGTGATGTTCATGTGGTCTTTGTAGGAGAGCATGCTCAGCCACAGCGGAATGCGGTCCGAGGTGCTGAGCGCGAACTCGAAGCGGTCGATGTATTCGCTCAGGGAGTCGTCCAGTCGGATCAGGCCCATGTTCGAAAGCGAGCTCGTGAAGAGCTCGTCGCCGAGCACGTGGTGCGCTTCGCGGAGGACGATCTGCTTCAGGCCGAGCGGCGCGAGCTTCAGGAACGGGTTCTGCTCGGCGGTGACATTCGGGTTGATGCGCGGCAGGATCGTTTCCTTGCGGTTGGCTTCATGCAGCTGTTCCTGCACGGTCGTGAGAAGGTCTTCGAGGCTGTCTCCCGCGCGGCTGTACGGAACGCCGACATTCGCGAAGTAGGTGAAGTTGCGCAGCGTGTCGCTGGGGAGCAGCTTGCGCAGGTTGATCGGGATGGAGATGCGGATCAGGGAGGATTTGTCCTCCGGCTCCGGCAGCACCCGGCAGAACGAGCGCAGCGTCAGCGCCGCCAGGTATTCCGTCACCGTCGCGTGATAACGGTGGGCGAGATCGACCAGCGGCTGATTCGGCACGGAGCAGTTGACCGCGCGGTAGCCGTCATTCGGGATCACCGTCCCTTCGTAATGCAGCGCCTTGAAATCCTTGCGGTCCGGCTTGATGGCGGGATCGTAGTAGCGCAGGAAGCTGTTCTCGGATTCCTCCTCCGTCGGCTTTGTCTCCAGCGTGCGGATGTTGTTCCCCGGCTTGACCGGTTTCCCGGACAGCAGCAGGTAATAATAAACCAGCGTCTTCAGGAATTCCATCCCGCCGGTGCCGTCCGCGATGACGTGGAAGACTTCCAGGCTGATGCGGCGTTTGTACCACAGCACGCGGAAGAGGAAACCGTCCTCGTCGGTCGGGTCGATCATACGGCAGGGATAATCCGTCTCCGGCTGCAGCTTGAGTTTCTTGTCCGTCTCCTGGAAGAAGAACCAGAAGACGCCCGCCTTCAAATTGACGCAGAAGGAGGGGTAACGCGTCATCGTCAGGTTCAGCGCCTCCTGCAGGATCTGCGGGTCGACATCTTCCGTCAGCACACAGGCGAGCCTGTACACATTCGGCTGGCGCGGAGAGAGGATCGCCGGATAGATTTTCGCGGAGGTCTCCAGCGGATACCATTTCTCATCTTTCATTTTTGTACTTCCTTTATAAAGAACGCAGCATCTCCGTCATTTCGGCGAAGCTGCCCTTCGGTCCCGTCCAGGGATGCTGTTCCGAAGGCAGGACGCAGTCGGTCACGAGGTAGCGGGCATTGATCCCCGCCAGCCCCGCGGCGTACATATCCTCATTTTCATCATTGCCGATCATCAGGCAGTCCGCGGGCGCGACGTTCGCGCGTTCGCAGACCGAGAGGTAATAATTCGGATTCGGCTTGCAGAAGGAATCCGTGGCGTAGTCCGTGACGAAGTCGAAATCCTCCGGCTTCAGCCCGATCCAGCTCAGGCGCGTACGCTGCCCGACAGCCGGGAAGAGCGGATTGGTGGCGAGGATGACTTTCGGAGCCTTCTCCCGCGCGATGCGGATTGCCTCGACCGCGAGCGGATTCTCGCCGGTGAAGCGCTTGATGCCGTTCAGCTCGACGGCGTAAAACTCATCGCAGAGCGCCTCCAGCGCGTCATCGCGGAGGCCGGTCAGTTCCTCGAACTTATCCCAGAACACCTCGCGGTTGGTCTTCTCGCCGGTGTTCGTGACCATGGCTTTGGTCGCGCCCATGACGACGCCCAAGAATTGCTGCGGGTCCATCGGGTACGCCGGCAGGACCTTCGCGGCGAGCGCTTTGAAATAAGCGCCGGCGAAGTCCTTCGTGTTCATCGGGAGCAGCGTCCCGTCAAGGTCGAACAGTATTGCTTGGTACATATGCTTTCGGTTCCTTTCGCGGATAATTATAACGCTGATTTATGGATGAGCCGTCCGGGCATAACATTTTATG
>CAVCBG010000282.1:0-2725 GCA_963600285.1 Anaerovoracaceae bacterium | reverse complement strand
CGCGGGATGATAGTATAATGAAGGATGGATTAAAAGCTATGAAACGAGTTTATCCTTACCTTATCCTCGGAATCCTGCTCGCGGTGCCGGCAGCGTTCGGGCTCAACTGGCTCATCATGGAGACGGAGCCCTACCTGTTCGAACGCTGGCTGCTGTATATCCTCGTCTTCCTCTTGGTGACGGGAGCCGTGCTGCCGGTGATGGCGGCGCTGAACCGTTATTTCTTCACGGCGAAGCGCATTGATCCGCCGGCTGTGGTGCGTGAGGCCATCGGCTGCGGGATCATCGCGGATCTGATGCTGTGGTTCCAGATGGGACGGGTGCTCTCGCCGATGTATATCCTCGTGATGGTCGGCGGGTTTGTCACCGCGGAAGTCCTGCTCCGCGCGCGTGAGGCGATGGGATACCGTGAGAATATTGATGGGGATGACTGATCCGATTTTTTCCTGAAGAAGGCGTTAGATGAAAGAACAAGTTGCAGAATTAATGAAACAGTATGATTTGGACGCGCTCCTGATCTCGGGCGCGATGGAACACAATCCGTCGTTGATCTATTACATCGGGAACGACGCGTTTTTCACCTTCGCGGAGGTCCTCGTGACCCGCGATCACGAACCGATCCTCTTCCATCGGATCATGGAACGCGACTCCGCCAAGGCGACCGGCTTGAAAACGGTCTGCTTTGATGATATGAACATCAAGCAGGAGCCCGGTCTTGACAGCCGCGCGGCGCAGATCGTCGCGGAGCTGGAATACGCCGGCTTGACCTCCGGGCGCGTCGCCTTCTGCGGCCGCGTGGAGTTCGACAGCATGTTCGCCGCGGTCTGCCAGGTCCAAGAGAAGCTGCCGAAGCTTCAGATCGTCGGCGGGGTCGGCGACAGCATTCTGATGCAGGCCCGCATGCTCAAGGACGCGGACGAGATCGAGCGCATTCACAAGATGTGCAAGATCAATAATACCGTCGTCGGCCGGGTCGAGAAGTTCATCGCCTCCGGACATCTGAATTCCGAAGATAAATTGATGGACCCCGACGGCAATCCCATCACCATCGGGCGGGTCAAGTCCCTGATCAACCTCTGGCTCGGTGAGCTCGGCGCGGAGAACCCCGAAGGCACGATCTTCTCCATGGGCCGCGACGCGGGCGTCCCGCACAGCCAGGGCAACGACGCCGAAGTTCTCGAAGCCGGGAAGACGATCGTCTACGACTTCTTCCCCTGCGCGATGGGCGGCGGGTACTTCTCCGATTTCACCCGCACTTGGTGCATCGGATACGCGCCGGAGAAGGTGAAGGAACTCTACGCTCAGGTGAAAGAGATCCACGACCTCTGCGCGGAATCCGCGAAGCCCGGCATGCCGTTCAAGAAGCTGCAGCAGCTGACCTGCGATTACTTCAAGGCGCGCGGTCATGCTGTCCCGGACGGCTCGGCCGTCACCAACGGCTACGTCCACTCCGTCGGGCATGGCCTCGGCCTGAACATTCATGAGAATCCGTTCTCCGGCCTGTCCTCCTCCGAAGGTCCCTGCGACACGCTGCAGCCGGGTTCGGTGTTCACGATTGAACCGGGGCTGTACTACCCGGACGGCGACCCCGCGTTCGGCATCCGCATTGAGGACACGTATTACATGGATCAGGACGGCAGCGTGAAGCCGCTGACGGACTATCATTACAACCTCGTCATTGAGGTAGCGAAAGAATAAGACAATGGCAGATAAGACGATTCGAATTTTAGGCATTGAAAGCAGCTGTGATGAGACCGCGGCCGCGATCGTTGAGGACGGCCGCCATATCGTCGCGGACTTCATCTCAACCCAGATCGACATCCATAAGCAGTACGGCGGCGTCTTCCCGGAAGTCGCTTCCCGCCAGCACGTGCTCGCGGTCTACGCCGTGATCGAGGACGTGATGACGAAGGCCCACATGAGCTATTCGGATATTGACGCCATCGCCGTCACCCGCGGGCCGGGGCTTGCCGGTTCGCTGGTCGTCGGGCTGAACGCGGCGAAGGGCCTCGCCCTCGCCACCGGGCTGCCGCTCATCGGCGTGAACCACCTCGAGGGCCACATCTATTCCTCTTGGGTCTACTCCGACCGCGACGAGGTCATCCCCGACGAACCGCAGTTCCCGGCGATCATTCTGCTCGTCTCCGGCGGGCATTCCGAGATCATTCTGGTGACGGATCATCTGCATTATCAGCGCCTCGGCGGTACCCTGGACGACGCGGCGGGCGAAGCCTTCGACAAGACCGCGCGCCTGCTCGGGCTTGAGTATCCCGGCGGTCCTTCCATTCAGAAGGCAGCCGCGACCGGCGACCCCGACCGCTATAAATTCAATGTCGCCCGCATCCCGGGGACGTATGACTTCTCCTTCAGCGGCGTGAAGACGGCCGTGCTCCGCACCGTGCAGAACATTCAGAAGAGCGGGGAGGAATTGAACGTCCCGGACCTCGCCGCCGGGTTCCAGACTTCGGTGGTGAAGACCCTCTTCGACAAGACGATGCGCGCCGCCCGCGAATACCACGCGAAGAACATCATCATCGCCGGCGGTGTTTCGGCGAATAAGTGCCTGCGCGAGACCTTCCTGACGAAGCAGTCCGAGTTCAAAGTCTGCATCCCGAAGATGGCGTACTGCACCGACAACGGCGCCATGATCGGCGCCGCGGGCTACCGCCGCTACCTTGCCGGCGACCGCAGCGATCTTGATATGGATGTGCTGCCGAACTGGCCG
>CAVCBG010000281.1:0-2736 GCA_963600285.1 Anaerovoracaceae bacterium | reverse complement strand
CTTGATTTTTCCGCGTCATGAAAATAAAAAGATTTCTTGACAGAAACCGCGGATAAGCATAAAATAATCAAGTCTTCAGGAAATGGGGGCCTGTAGCGCAGTTGGGAGCGCGCTTCAATCGCACTGAAGAGGTCGGGGGTTCGAATCCCCCCAGGTCCACCTTTTTTAGTCGGCCCCGAAGCAAACAACCACATTATGGGCCTATAGCGCAGTTGGGAGCGCGTCTCAATGGCATTGAGAAGGTCGTGAGTTCGAATCTCACTAGGTCCACTGAAAACCTCTTCCTGTTGGAAGAGGTTTTTTATTGTATATGAAAACTTTATAAAGGAGGGGAAATGGAAGAAAAAACCCCCGTGTATAATTCCAAAGCCATTGAAGAAAAATGGCATAAGAAATGGGCTGACGACAAGCTGTACGAATCCAACATCAGAACCGACAAACCGAAGCACTACGCGCTGACAATGCTCCCGTACCCCTCCGGCAACCTTCACATCGGCCATTGGTACGCCATCACGCCGTCCGACGCGCACGCGCGATTCATGCGCATGAAGGGTTACAACGTCCTCTTCCCGATGGGCTTCGACGCCTTCGGCCTCCCTGCCGAGAATGCCGCGATCAAGCACAACATTCACCCGGCTTCCTGGACCTTCGCGAACATCGACCACATGCGCGACCAGCTGAAATCCATGGGCGCCATGTTCGACTGGCGCCGTGAGATCATCTCCGCCCGCCCGGAATACTACCGCTGGACCCAGTGGCTGTTCCTGCAGTTCTTCAAGAACGACCTCGCCTACCAGAAGTATTCCCCGGTGGACTGGTGCCCGACCTGCAACACCACCCTGGCCCGCGAACAGGTCTGGGGTGAAGACCGCCATTGCGAACGCTGCGGCACCCCGGTCATCAAGAAGGACCTGAATCAGTGGTATTTCCGCATCACCAAATACGCCGAAGAGCTGCTGAACTTCGACGGCATCGACTGGCCGGAACGCGTCCGCACGCTGCAGACGAACTGGATCGGCAAGTCCGAAGGCGCCTCCATTCACTTCAAGACGGAAGACGGCGGCGACCTTGAGGTCTTCACCACCCGCCCGGATACCCTCTGGGGCGTGACCTTCATGGTCATCGCGCCGGAACATCCGCTGGTCAAGGAGATCCTCGCCCACGACAGCAATCCCGAACTGGCCGCCTATGTTGAGAACTCCGCCCGCTCGTCCGAAATTGAGCGCGCCTCCGCCACCCGCGAAAAGACCGGTATCTTCTCCGGCCGCTACGCCATCAACCCGGTGAACGGCAAGCGTGTCCCGATCTGGGTCGCCGACTACGTCCTCATGGGCTACGGCACCGGCGCGATCATGGCCGTCCCTGCCCACGACGAACGCGACTTCGCCTTCGCGAAGAAGTTCGGTCTGGATATCATCGTTGTCGTTCAGCCGGAAGGTGAAGAACCCGCCGACCCCGCGACGATGACGAATGCCGTCTCCGCCCACGGTACGCTCATCAACTCCGGTCCGATGACCGGCGTCCCGGCGGAAGAAGCCTTCAAGCGCGTCTGCGAGATGCTTGAGGAAAAGGGCATCGGCAAGGCCGCCACGACCTACCGCCTGCGCGACTGGCTCATTTCCCGCCAGCGCTATTGGGGCGCCCCGATTCCGATCATCCACTGCCCGCACTGCGGCGCCGTCCCGGTTCCGGAAGATCAGCTCCCGGTCCTGCTGCCGGATGACGTTGAATGGAAGCCGACCGGCGAATCCCCGCTGAAGCTGCACCCGACCTGGAAGAACGTCAAGTGCCCGGTCTGCGGCGCGGATGCCGAACGCGATACCGACACGATGGATACGTTCATCTGCTCCTCTTGGTATCATCTCGGCTACCTGAGCCCGTATTTCGAGGACTTCCCGTTCGACCGCAAGGAATACGATTACTGGATGCCGGTCGATGTCTACACCGGCGGCATTGAACACGCCAACATGCACCTGATCTACACGCGCTTCTTCCATAAGGCGTGCCGCGATCTGGGCATCACCAAAGGCGACGAACCGATGCTCAAGCTCCGCAACCAGGGCTCCGTCCTCGGCGAGGATGGGCAGAAGATGTCCAAGAGCCGCGGCAACGTTGTCGACCCGGACGCGCTGGTCGCCCAGTACGGCGCCGATACCGTCCGCGCGTATCTGATGTTCTTCGCCCGCTGGGATATGGGCGCGCCGTGGGACAGCAACGGCATTGAAGGCTCCGCCCGCTGGATCCGCCGCACCTGGTCCATTATTCTCGAGCCGGCGGAGAAGATGAACTGCGCCGACAAAGAGACCCTGCGCACGCTGCGCCGCCGCACCCACCAGACCATCAAGGCCGTCACCCGCGACATTGACGCGTTCCAGTTCAACACCGTCGTTTCCGGCCTCATGGAGCTGCTGAACGACTTCGCGAAGGCGAAGGCCGCCGGCGCCATGGGTTCCGCCGAATGGGACGAGTGCGTGGACATTTACCTGCGCCTGATGGCCCCGGTTGCCCCGCACATCACCGAAGAGCTCTGGGAACGCCTCGGCAAGCCGTACTCCATCCACACCCAGTCGTGGCCGGAAGTTGATGAAGAAGCCGCCAAGGACGACGTGATCACCTACATCGTCCAGGTCAACGGCAAGCTCCGCGCCCGCGTCAACCTGCCCGCTTCCGCCACCGACGAAGAGGCCAAAGCCGCCGCTCTCGCGTCCGAGCCGATCGTCGCCGCCCTCGAAGGCA
>CAVCBG010000280.1:0-2753 GCA_963600285.1 Anaerovoracaceae bacterium | reverse complement strand
CACCAGCTACCCATATTCAAGTTGATTTTGGCAGCCCTTGCCGTGCTGCTGATCATTGTGCTGCCGGCCGCGGCGGAGGACTCCTCCGGCGCGGGGAAAGTTGTCCGTGTCGGTTACTTCGAGAGTGCCCGATTCCAGGACGGCACGACGGATGAAGCGCCGAAAAGCGGCTACAGCTACGAATACCTTCAGGCCGTCTCGAATTACACAGGCTGGAAATACGAATATGTCTACGGCGGCTGGTCCGAGCTTTATGATATGTTCCTCGCGGGCGAAATTGATGTCATGGCCGGCATTTCCCTTACGGAAGAACGCGTCGGCAAGATCCTCTTCCCCGAAAATCAGATGGGGACGGAGCGCTATTACCTTTACAAACGCGATAACGATTTCACCATCTCCGACGTTCCCGCGACCCTGACCGGCAAGAAAATCGGCGGTGTCCGTGATAACCTGATCACGATCTGCGCGCAAAACTGGCTGAAAGAGAACGGCGTGGACGTCGAATTCGTCCTCTTCGATGATTTTGAGGACCGGGACGCGGCCTTCTACGCGGGCGAGATTGACTGCGTGGCGGCGACGGATAACAACGTCGCCCCCGAAGACGGCATGTCGCCTTTGATCAAAGTCGGCGAGGAGCCTTATTACCTTGCCGTCGCGAGCGGCCGTGTTGACCTGCTCAATGAGCTCAATGACGCCCTCGCGAAAATCGACATGGTCGACATCTATTTCCTCGAACGCCTGCAGCTGGAGTGGTTCGGGAACACCGCGCTCAGCGCCTACCTCAGCGACGAAGAAGAGGAATACGTGAACAGCAAAGGCAGCCTGACCGTCGGGTACCTTAGCAATCTGCTTCCTTATTCGGCTGTAGACAGCGAAGGAAATGCCACCGGCGCCGTGGTTGACGTGATGGATGCCATTCTGGACAAACTGCACATCGAAGATAAGCTCAGCGTCTCTTATACGCCTTATGACACCTATGACGAGATGCTCGCGGCGGTGCGGGACGGCACGGTTGATATCGCCTTCCCGGTTGGCGGCAGCACCTGGTATATTGAGCGGGATGGGATCGACAAGACCTCGTCTGTTGTCTCGACCGGGATGGAGCTTGCCTACCTGGGTGAATACAGCGAGGAAACCACGAAGACGATCGCCGTCAGTAAGACGAACAGTATGCAGCGCTATTACGTCGAGGAGAATTTCCCGGACGCTGAAATTAAGCTCTATGACACACAGGACGATTGTCTCAATGCTGTTCTGAAAGGCGAAGTCGGATGCACGACGCTCAACGCGCTGCGCGCGAGCGCCATTCTGAAAGACAGTGATTATGAAGATCTTTCCGCGCTGCTGCTCAGCAAAGGAATTGACCGCGGCTTCGGCGTCGCTCCCGAGGCCACGACCCTGCTGCTGCTCATGAACCGCGGCCTGCAGGTCATCGGCGAAGACTACGGCACGAACGCCGCCTACCACTACACGGAAGGGCTGTATAAATATTCATTCTCCGACTTCGTTCAGGATCAGCTGCCTGTCGTGGCAACTGTCTGCGTGATCCTCGTCGTCGTGATCTTGGTGACGGCGATTTGGCTGGTCCGCAGCTCGGCCGAAATGGCGGAGAAGGAACGCGAGCATCAGGTGGAGCTCGACCGGCTGCTGAAGCGTGCCGAGGCGGCAAACCGCGCCAAGACGAGCTTCCTCTTCAATATGTCGCATGACATCCGCACGCCGATGAACGCCATTGTCGGCTTCACCGATATTCTGGAAAAGAACGAGGAAAACCCGGAACGGCGTCACGAGTGCATTGAGAAGATCAAGGTCGCCTGCAAATCCCTGGTGGAGCTGGTCAACAACATCCTTGAAATGGCGCGGATCGAGAATAACTCCGTCACGCTTGATGAAAAGCCGTGGAACGTCGCCCACCTCAATGACGCGGTCTTCACCATGTTTGAACTGCAGATGAAGGAAAAAGGGATCAAGTTCAACTTCACGCCGAATATTAAACATTGGTACTGTTACTGCGATAAGACCAAGCTGGCGGAGATTTACATGAATATCCTCTCCAACGCCTATAAGTACACGGAACCGGGCGGCAGAGTCGACTGTGAGATGAAAGAGCTCCCCATCGGCAAGGAAGGATACGTCACTTATCAAGTCACGATCAGCGATAACGGTATCGGCATGAGCGAGGACTTCCAGAAGCACCTCTATGAACAGTTCAGCCGTGAACGTACCAGCACGGAGAGCCATATTCAGGGCACCGGTCTGGGCTTGGCCATCGTCAAGCGCTACGTCGACCTGATGGGCGGCACGATTCAAGTTCAAAGCAAGAAGGGCGTCGGCACGACCTTCATCATCACGATGACGCATCGGATCGCGCGGGAAGAAGACGTCCCGGCGGAGGAAATGGATGTCGTCGAGGACGAAGGCGTCGAATTCACCGGCAAGCACCTGCTGCTGGCCGAGGATAACGACCTGAACGCGGAGATCGCGGTTGAAATTCTGACGGAGGCCGGGTTCGTCGTGGATCGGGCGGAGAACGGCAAGGTCTGCCTGGAAATGCTCAGCGCCGCGGACGCCGGAACTTACGACGCGGTCCTGATGGATATTCAGATGCCGGTGATGAACGGTTACGAGACCTGCCGCGCCATCCGCGCCCTGCCTGACAAGGCGAAAGCCTCCTCGATCATCATCGCCATGACGGCGAACGCCTTCGAGGAAGACCGCACGAATGCCCTCTCCGCCGGAATGGACGGCTTCGT
>CAVCBG010000279.1:0-2757 GCA_963600285.1 Anaerovoracaceae bacterium | reverse complement strand
ACGCGGTTATCCATGATCACCACCAGACCCCGGTCGCTGCGGGAGCGGATCAGGCGGCCGAAGCCCTGACGGAATTTCAGAATCGCTTCCGGCAGGCTGTATTCACCGAAGGCATCATCGAAGGACTCGGAGCGGGCAGCGACGATCGGGTCGGAGGGAACATTGAACGGCAGCTTGGCAATCACGACCACCGACAGCGCGTCTCCCTGAATGTCGACGCCTTCCCAGAAGGAACGCGTCCCGAGGAGGACGGCTTTTTCGGTGTTGCGGAAGGTCTGCAGCAGCGCGGACGGCGAAACGCCTTCGCCCTGCTCGAAGACCGTGATGCCGGCCTTCGCGAGCTCCGGGCCGATGTCGTTGGAGGTCCGCCGCAGCTGGGCGTACGCGGTGAAGAGGACGAGCGTTCGTCCGTCAACCGCGCGGCAGAGGTTGATCAAGGTCTGCTCCAGCACATGCTGCGCGGAGGGCGCGTTCGGGTCGGGGGCGTCTTTCGGCGTACAGAGCAGCACGGCTTTCTCATAATCAAACGGCGAGCCGACGCGCATCTCGTCCGCGTCCTCGGCGGAGAGGCGTTCGCGCATGTAGTCGAACTGCCCCGCGGCGGTCAGGGTCGCGGAGGTGAGGATGACGCTGTCTTTCTCATTCCAGAGCGCGTCGCGGATCATCGGGCCGACGGTGAGCGGCGCGGAGTTGACGGTCAGCCGTCCGCTGCCGCCGTTGAGCTCCAGCCAGCAGACTTCTTCGGAGTCCGGGGACATGAACACGGATTCAAGGGTGTCGTGGATCTCGAGGAGCTTGTCTACATTGCCTTTGAACATCGCGTACTGCTCGAGGGCGTCGTCGTCAATGTCGTCGTCATCAATTTCCTCCACCGCCTGAATGATTTTCTTCGCTTTCTTGCAGATGGATTTGATCAGCGACTCGCAGTTCGACCAGACGATCTCGATCTCGTCCCAGCCGTCCATGGAGCGGACCGCCGGGATGAGCCGCAGCTGCTGTCCGTAGGCGCTGAGCGGCTTGCCTTCGCGGGCGTCGTCCATGAAGCGTTTCAGGCAGTCGAAGAGGTTGCGCAGTTCGGGCGTCAGCTGGTCCACCTTGTCGGCGAGTTTGTTCGCGGTCTCGACCAGCTCGGAGTAGGTGTCATTCGAAAGCTTCGGCTCCACGGCGGTGAACAGCCGTCCGATGGTGCCGGAATTCGGCGTACCGAGGTCGAGGGCCAGGCGTTCGATCTCCGGGCGGGAGGTGCGGAAGCTCATGGCGCCCGTCGCCGCGGACTCGAGGTGATGGCCTTCGTCGATGACGAGGTATTTGTATTCGGGGATCACGCCCTTGGCGTAGACCGCGTCCGCGAGGAGCAGGGCGTGGTTGACGATCAGCACGTGCGAATGCTGGGCTTGGGCGCGGATGGCGTAGAAGGGGCATTGATTCTTATGCTTGAACGGGCAGGAATTCGGGCGGCAGCCTTCATTCTCCGCGGAGAGACGGCTCCAAACTTCGCTGTCGGTGGCGGAGTTGAGGTTGAGGTCGCCGCGGTCGCCGGTGCCTTTGTCCGCGAGCCAGACGAGGATCTTGCCGAGGACGCGCATTTCGTCCGGCGTGGCGGGTCTGCGGGAGAGCATATTGGAAAGGCGGCGCGGGCAGAGGTAATTGGCGCGGCCCTTCTGAACGGTCGCGCGGAGCTCGACGCCGAGAATGGACTCGAGCTCGGGGATGTCTTTATTGATCAGCTGGTCCTGCAGGTTGATGGTGTTCGTCGAGATGACGACGCGCTCGCCGTTCTGCATGGCCCATTTGAAGGCGGGGATGAGGTACGCGAAGGACTTGCCGGTACCGGTGCCGGCTTCAATGAGCATATGATGCCCTTCGGAGAAGGCGTTCGCGACGGTCTGCAGCATCTCGATCTGCTGCGGACGCGGTTCGAAGCGCTCGTATTTCTTGCTGAAGGCGCCGCCTTCGTCAATGATGGCCGAGAGCTTCTCGACGTCCAGCGGCGTCGGGAACTCCGCGGGCTTGAGCTCGTACTGCTCCCCGTCCCACTTCGGCGGGAATACGGGCAGTCGGAAGGTCCTGCCGGAGTTGAAACGTTCACCGTTCTTGGCGCGTTCGTTGAAAACATCGCGCAGGGTGACAAGGCCGGGCCACGGCAGGCTGCCGGCGGTGTTGACGAGGGTATTGAGCAGCTCGAACGGCATTTGATACGCCATCTCGACCAGCTTGTTGTAGACCCCGACGGTCATCATGCAGTCTTCGAAGGCGCGGTGTTTGCCTTCGGAACTGATGCCGAAGCCGTCCGCGAGGGCGGAGAGCTTGTAACGCCCGGCGCGGGGCATCAGCACCGACGCGAGCTCGTAGGTGTCGGTGGTGACGTTTTTCATCAGGATCTTGTAGCGGCGCATGAATCCGACGTCGAACTGCACATTGTGTCCGACGATAATGTCATCGCCGACGAATTCGCTGACTTCATCGAGCACGTCGAGAATACGCGGCGCCCCGCTGACCATGGGGTTCGTGATATGCGTCAGCTGGGAAACGGTCGGCGGGATCGGCTTCTCGGGATTGACGAAGGTCTGATAAGTGTCCAGAATCTCGTTCCCCTCAAAGCGCACCGCGCCGATCTCAATGATTTTATCCGCGTATTTGTCAAGACCGGTCGTTTCCAGGTCCAATGCGATCATGCTCATAATTGTGTGTTCCTTTGAGTTAGATTATAGCGGAAAATGCAGTTAGGAGTGAGGAGTTAGGAGGGAGGAGTTGAAA
>CAVCBG010000278.1:0-2759 GCA_963600285.1 Anaerovoracaceae bacterium | reverse complement strand
CCTCTTTGTGTTATACTCATACTGAATCAACTCATCAGTGAGGCAATTATGGAACAGATCCGTGTGATGGTAACAGGCGTCGGCGGGGGCGGGAACGGCGAACAGCTGGTTAAGGCCCTGCGTCTGGCCGAGAACAAATACTACCTCATCGGGGCGGACATCACCCCGGTTTCCAAAGGCTTATTCTACGTCGACAGCAAGCGAATCCTGCCGCCGGCGTCCGACCCGAACTACATCGAGACCCTGATCAAGGTCTGCAAGGAAGAAGGCGTCCAAGCGTTATTCACCGGCTCCGAGCCGGAATTGAAGAAGGTCGCCGCCGCGCAGGATGAGATCCGGGCGGAGGGCATCTTCCTCCCCATCAATCCCAAGTCCGTCATTGACACCTGCATGGACAAGTCCAAGACCATGGCCTGGCTCGACGCGCACGGGTTCGCCCATCCGATGTCGAAGACCATCCGCAGCGAAGCCGACCTCGAGACCGTGGATCAGTTCCCGGTCGTGATCAAGCCCTCCATCGGCGGAGGCGGGTCCGCGAACGCGTACATCGCCCAGGACGCGGAGGAGCTTCGTCTGTTCGGCGCCTGGATGCTCCACATCTATTCCGAGTTCATCGTCCAGGAATACGTCGGCAACGCGGAATGCGAATACACCGTCGGCGTCCTGAACGACATGGAAGGCAATCTCATCAACTCCATCGCCGTCAAGAAGAACATCATGACCGCCCTCTCCAACCGCCTGAAGATCCGCTCCCGCTACACCGGCGAGATGCTCGTGCTCTCGAACGGCATCTCCCAGGGACAGATCGGCCGCTTCCCGGAGGTCACCTCCCAATGCGAACGGATCGCGGTCGAATTGGGCTGCCGCAGCGCGGTCAATGTACAGCTGCGCTTCGTGGACGGCAAGGCGTACGTCTTCGAGATCAACCCGCGCTATTCGGGCACGTCCTCCTTCCGCGCGATGGTGGGCTACAACGAGCCGGACATCATGATCCGCAAATATCTGCTCGGCGAGACGATTGAACCGCACTTCGCCTACAAAGAGGGCGTCATCATGCGCGGCCTCGACGAGACATTCATGGAGCAGCCGGCGTGAACACGTTCGTGACCATGGACATGGATTGGGCCTGCGACGGCGTGCTGGCGGACACCATTGACCTGGTGGACAGCCTCGGCATCCCGGTCACAATGTTCGTCACCCATGACACGCCCATGCTCAAGCGCCTGCGCGAGGATCCGCTCTTCACCCTCGGCATTCATCCGAACTTCCTGCCGCACCTCGGCGGTCAGTCCGCGAAGAGTTACCGCGAGACCATTGAGGACCTGATGAAGATCGTCCCGGAGGCGAAGGTCATCCGCTGCCACGCCATCATCGACGCCACGCCGATTTTGGTGACGGCGAAGGAGCTCGGCTTCGAGGCGGATTACAACCTCTTCATCCCCTTCTCGTCCGGGATCACGCTCAAACCGTTCCGCCATTTCAGCGGCATCACGCGCTGTCCGTACTTTTACGAGGATGACGCCTGGGCCTTGGAAGACGGCGCCGCCTCCCCGGAAGCGCATCTCGCCGCCGACGGGCTGAAGATCTTCAACTTCCACCCCATCCATCTCTACCTGAACACCGAGACGATGGAGCGCTACAACCGGGCGAAGGCGTATTATCACGATTTTCCGAAGCTTAAAGAATTCGTGAACGAAGGCGGCCCGATGGGCGCGCGGGATTTCCTGCTCGCGATCGCGGATTCCGTCCGCTGAGTCGGAGGTATTATGTTCACCCTTAAAGAAATCACAACCGAAACCCTCCGCCTTGTCCGAGACGGCGAATTCGCTTCGCTGGGGCTGTGCGGGGCGGACGCGGGGATGCCGATCCTGACATTCTGCGGGAATATGAAGTTCCTGAAGTCCGCGCTGAAGAACCCGAACGTGAGCTGCGTGATGGTCCCCGAATCCTTCGCGGAGACGGCCGCCGAATCCGCTCCGTCCCTCGGAATTATCGCCGCGGAGGACATTCGCCGCGATTTCTTCACGCTGCACAACCGCCTCTGCGCCGTTCCCCTGCGTGAACGCTACGTCGGCAAAGACAAGCCCACCGTCATCGGCGAGAACTGCCGCATCGATCCGCGGGCGGTCATTGACGAGAAGAATGTCGAGATCGGCGATCGTACCGTCATCGGACCGAATGCCGTCATCTTCGGGAATACGAAGATCGGCGCCGACTGCGTCATCGGCGCGGGCTCCGTTCTCGGCGGGAGCGGATTGGAATTCATCCGCCTCGGCGACGAAGGGATGCTCGGCGTGGAGCACGCCGGCCGTCTCGTGATCGGGGATCGGGTCGAGATTCAATACAACTGCAACGTCTCCCGTTCGCTCTTCCCCTGGCATGAGACCCGGATCGGGGACGACACCAAGATCGAGTCCCTCGTGCACATCGCCCACGGTTCGCACCTCGGCAAGCGCGTCCTCGCCGCTGCCTCCGCCTGCGTCGCCGGCTCCGCCGAAGTCGGGGATAACGTCTGGATCGGCCCGAACGCGACGATCTCCAGTGAAGTCAAGGTCGGCGACAACGCCCGGATCACCCTCGGCGCCGTTGTTGTCTCCGACGTGCCGGCGGGTACATCCGTGACCGGCAACTTCGCCCTCCCGCATGAGGTGTTCATGATGGATCACCTGCGGAAGATGAGGAACGAGTAAGTCAATAGTCAGCAGTCAATAGTCAATAGGGGCGCCCGATAATTGAAGCGAGTCTTCGATTATCGGGCG
>CAVCBG010000277.1:0-2768 GCA_963600285.1 Anaerovoracaceae bacterium | reverse complement strand
TAGATCATATGGCCGGAGGGATAGTAGGTGAAGTTCAGGTTCTTGCGGTATTCGGGCTCGAGGAAGATGTGGTCGTAGACCCATTCCGCGGCGAAGAACGGCGTGGCGAGGTCGTAGTAACCGCAGATGACCCAAACCTTCATGAACGGATTGCGGGCGATGTCGTCGCGGATGGTCGCCTGCTGCTGGAGGTAGCGGTTCTCGTATTCCTTGTAATGCCAGGTAAGGCTGCCGCTCCAGTAGTCCGTCGAGAGCTTATAGCGGCGGTCGGTATGGAAGCCGAGCTCGCGGCTCAGATAGTCATTGATCACGCCGCCGAAGGCGCCGGAGAGCAGATAGCTGGAGGGATCGTCCTCGAACTCGATGCCGATGTTGTTGCGGTCGGTGCCGGTGTAGCGGCTGTCAATGCGGCCGACGACGAGATGCTTGTCGCGGAGCAGCTCTTTGCAGAAGCTGGAGATCTCGATGCGGAGGTTGCTGTTGAGAATGAAGCGGCGGCTGAGGCCGGTGTAGGCTTCGAGCTTATCCGCGATGGCGTCGCGTTCGGCGTCCGTGAGGCGGCTGCCCTTGAAGAGCGCGGTCAGGTATTCGCCGCCCGCGAATTCGCGGACTTCCTGCACGAAGTCCTCAAGCTTCATGTTCTGATACTTCGCGTCGAGGCACTTGTGGTACCAAGCGTCCGCGGCGTAAGTGGGCAGGTACAGCACGAACGGCAGCTCGTTGCCCGGGTCGAATTCCAGCGTGGAGAAGTCGTTCGCGGTGGAGATGAGCATCATGCCGTTGAGGTAGAGGCCGTATTCCTCGGAGAGGTATTTGCAGACCCCGACGGAGCGCGGCGTGCCGTAAGACTCGCCCGCGAGGTACTTCGGGGAGCCCCAGCGTTCGTTGCGGTTGACGTACAGGCGGATGAAGTCGCCGACGGAGTGAATATCATTCGTGTAGCCGATGAATTCGTCGTCTTTGTTGCCGGAGACGGAGCGGGAGTAACCGGTCTGAACGGGGTCGATGAAGACCAGGTCGGTCATATCCAAGATGGAATATTCGTTGTCGACGATCGGCGCGGGGAGCTTGGTGACGTTGCCGTCGGCGTCCAGCTGCACGCGGCGCGGGCCGAGGAATCCCATATGCACCCACATGGAGCAGGTGCCGGGGCCGCCGTTATAGGAGAAGGTCAACGGACGGCTGCTGAGGTCTTTGACGCCGTCGAGGGTGTAAGCGGTGAAGAAGATCTCATACTTCGCCTTCTCGCCCTCGTAGACGCCGTCTTTTTTGACTTCCTGTTTGACGACCATCGTGCCGACGGTGACGGTGTAGTTGACTTTCTTCCCGTTGATGGTGACGGAATGCTTGCTCGTGATCAGATTGTCGGTCGGTTCCGGGCAGACGGGTGTTTCTTTGGTTTCTTCACTCATGATATATCTTCTCCTAAATTCGCTCAAAAACAAACCCGCCCGCGGAGCCGCGGACGGGGAAATTGCGTTTTAATCAAGCCATTCAAGCTCGAAGTCGTCGCCGATCATGACGGTGTCGCCGTCCTCAACGCCGGCTTCGCGCAGGGCGTCTTCAATGCCGAGGGTGCGGAGCAGGTTCTGGAATCGGCGCAGGGAACCGCTGTGTTCCCAGTAAGTCATCTTCGCCGCGCGTTCAATGGCGACGCCGCGGACGACAAAGTCGCCGTAGTCGTTGCGCTTGATGGTGAAGGCGCGCGGGTCGTCTTCCGGCGTGTAGAGCGGCATGACTTCGGTGTCCTCGTCCTCAACTTCCGGAACGGTCTGCAGGATCTCGTAGAGCTTCCACAGGATGGGTTTGATGTTGTCGCGCGCGGCGGCGGACATGCTCATCACGGTATAACCGCGGCCTTCGAGCTGGGCTTTGATCTCGTCCCAGCGTTCGGCAGCTTCGGGGACGTCCATCTTGTTATAGACGACCAGCTGCGGCTTTTCGCCGAGATTCGCGTCGAAGAGCGCCATTTCCTGATTGATCTGGTCGAAGTCCGCGATCGGATCCTCGGATTCGCCGTTCAGGACGTGCATGATGACCTTCGTCCGCTGAATATGGCGGAGGAAGGAGTCGCCCAGGCCGACGCCCATATGCGCGCCTTCGATGAGGCCCGGGACGTCGGAAAGAACGAGAGAATGATCAAGGTCAAGCTCCGCCACGCCGAGGTTCGGCTCGAGGGTGGTGAAGGGATAGTTGGCGATCTTCGGGTTCGCGTTGGTCGCGGCGGCCAGGAACGAGGACTTCCCCGCGTTCGGTTCGCCGACGATGCCGACATCCGCGATGAGTTTCAGCTCAAGAGCGAGGTTCTTCTCTTCGTAGGGAGCGCCCTTTTCAGCGGTGCGCGGCGCCTGGTTGGAAGGCGTGACGAAGTGCTGGTTGCCCTTGCCGCCGCGTCCGCCCTTGCAGACGAGCAGCTCCTGGCCGTCCTTGGTCAGGTCGCCGAGCAGCGCGCCGGTGTCGCGGTCGCGTACGATGGTGCCGGCGGGAACCATGACGAAGAGGTCATCCGCGGATTTGCCCGTCTTGTTCGAGCTGCCGCCGTTCTGGCCGTCGCCCGCGACGTAGCGCATCTTATGACGGAACTGCGCCAGGGTGTTCAGTTTTTTATCCACTTTCAGGATGAGGTTTCCGCCGTGTCCGCCGTCACCGCCGTCGGGACCGCCGCGGGCCACGAACTTCTCTCTGTGGAAGTGCATCGCGCCGTCCCCGCCTTTGCCGGAACGCACGTAAATTTCAGCTTCATCAATAAACATATTTCAATGCCTCAG
>CAVCBG010000276.1:0-2791 GCA_963600285.1 Anaerovoracaceae bacterium | reverse complement strand
AAAAGATAAGGAAACGCTTGTCACGTTTTTGTCATGAAACCGGGAACGCCTCCGCCTCGGCGGTTCGCTTTTTTTTAAATATTGTCTGCACGTCTGTCTCTAATTACGGGTTTAGGCAAAGGATCGCGGCCCGATCTCAAGAAAATGCGGATAACCGCGTTCGTTTTCGGGAAAACGCGGTTATCCGCTGATGAATGTCGGCGATAACGAAAATTTACTTCGGTTTCAGCCAAATACCGCCGCGTATCCGACTGTTTACGCATATTTGTTGATTTATCAGGCTAGGGTGCTTTTTTCAGCGAGTAAATGATTTCCTGAAAATCCTCCGAATAAGAGTATTCGGTGTTATCGGTTTCCATAAGAGTTATGTAAATCCATTTGTTATCCGATACGGAGGGCAGACAGACCGTTGCCAATTTGTAGGACTCCCCGCTTTGAACCATAGTGGTGTTGTAAATATATCCTTTAATTCCGGCAATTTCAATCAGCTTATCGGTCACAGGGCCTGTTTCATCAAAGCTTTCTGTAATAGACGCGGCCATATTCCCATTATCGGTTTCTCTCTGCAGAAGATCAAACGTAACAGGTGTGGTATCATAGTTGGCGGACATTGCTATTATCGCCACACTGCTTCCCGTTTCCGCGTAAGCAAAATATTCGTTTCCGTCGTTTTGCGTCGCGTCCCAATAATCGGGGATCTCGATCGTAAACGCCCCGATATGTACAAGGTTGTTCTTCCCGTCCGCGAATCCGTTTTTCTCCGGCTTATCCGCTTCATTGGTTGAGGTATCAATTTCGGCAGCAGTCGGAAGGGGTTCGGAGGTAGGTTGGATGTTTTCAGCAACCGTATCTGCCGTGCCGGTGTAACCCAAAAATTTTTCGACGATTATTCTTTCCAGTTCTATCTGCTTTGACGCGGTCAAATTATTCGAAGTTCTGACCACCATACTTCCGAGAACCCTATGGGATCCGGATGCTACCATTGTTCCATCCATCGCGGATAAATATGTATTGCGTTTCTCCGCGTCAGCCGCGGTTGCGTATACCTCAATTTGGCCGCCGCCTGCTGTACCTTTATCAACGATTGTATCGCCCGAGACAGTAGTAGAGTCCAAGAATGTCGTCGTGAAGAATACAGCCGCGGTGTAGCTGCCCTGTTTGTGCAAATTGCCGTTCGGGTCGTGATCCTCGGTCGCTGCTTCAACCCCGGTAACAACATCCAACTCTTTGAGCTTGCTGATTACAAATTGCTCGGAGGGATTGATCAGATTTTCTTCAATGTAAGCTTGATTGGCAGCGATCAACTCGTCTGTGCTCAGCGAAGAATAGTCCGCTGTGTCCGCTTTATTTTGACCTTCGGTATTTCGCGAAGCGTCCGGCTCAGCCATCTGCGTCTGCAGGGCGGCAATGGTCGCTTCATAGATATGTTCAGGGGTGGCCGTCATTGTCGGGGTGGGCGTCAGCGTTGGGGTGGCTGTCATTGTCGGAGTGGCAGTCATTGTCGGGGTTGACGTCAGAGTTGGCGTCTGCGTGGGTGTGGGCGTCTGCGTAGGCGTGGACGTCGGTGTAAACGAGGAGACGGCGATTTCTGTTTGCAGCGCGGAGATCGTTGCCGCGTAGGCTTCGGAAGTGTTCGCCGGTGTCGGTGTAGCGGTGTACGAGGATTCAACGATTTGTGTTTGCAGCGCGGCAATGGTCGCTTCGTAAGCATTGGGCGCCGATTCCGAAGAAGCGGACTCTGTTGAAAGGCTGTCTTCCGAAATTACGCTGAAATTGATTCCTTTTGCCTTCGCGTGGCTTTCCGCAGTGGATCCCGCGGGGGCGTAGATCGTCAAACTGTCTCCGGAATAATCAAAAACACCGTATTTATCGAAGGATGTCGCTGCGCCTTTAATGGTAACCGAGGTCAGGGCTTTGTCCCAAGAAAGCGCGCCGTTGCCTATGCTGTTCAGGCTGGCCGGCAATGTGACTGTCGATAAATGTTCGCAGGAAAAAAACGCATTATCTCCAACAGAAAGCGTCCCTTCCGGAATGTCCAGCGAAATTATATTGTCGCAGCCGAAAAACGCGCTTTTCTCGATAGAAACCAGTGAATCGGGAAAAACAATCGATATTAAGTTGCAGCACTGGAAGAAAGCATATTTTCCGATCACCTGAACGCCGGCGGGAATCGTGTATGTGCTGTCCTGTTTCGCGGGAGGATACGCGGCTAATTTCGTTTTATCCGCCGAAAACAAAATCCCATCTTCGGCAACGAAAAATTTGGATCCTTCCGCGACCTCAAACTTTGACAATTTGCTGCAGTATTCAAACGGATAATTGCCCAAACTCATCAAAGAAGCAGGAAATTTTATGGATGTCAGGTTGCTGCAGTAGAAAAAAGCTGCTTCGCCGATGGATAAAAGTGTCTCGGGGAATGTAATATTCATCAATTTCCCCATTCCGGCGAAAGCATAATTCCCGATGGATTTTACGCCGGTGGAAATATTGAGCTCGGTGAGGTGCTTGTTGTTATAAAAGGCGTAATTATTGATATTCGTCACGGTTTCAGGCACGGTATAAGAAGGGTCGCTCTTCCCGGCGGGATAGTAAATCAGTGTCGCAAGGTCTTTCGAAAAGAGTATTCCGTTTTCAGAAGCATATGAGGGATTTTCAGACGCGACATTAATTTCCGTTAAGTTGTCGCAGTTTGTAAGCGCTTGATCCATGCTTATGCTTTGTACGGAAGCGGGAATGTCTATTTTCTTCAGCGAATCGCAATCATGAAACGCGAAATCATCAATAATTTGCA
>CAVCBG010000275.1:0-2791 GCA_963600285.1 Anaerovoracaceae bacterium | reverse complement strand
AGAAGGTCGATCCGCATCCCGGGGTGAAGATCCTGCGCCCATTCGCCGTTGCGGAAGGAGATGCAGTCGTATTCCTTGTCGTCTTTGCCCTTGAGCCAGAGCTTCAGCGTGTTGTTATCCTTGCCGACGACTTTGACCGTCTTGATCTCAAAATCGCGGGTGACGAACAGCGGTTCCTGATTGCGCTCGCCGAAGGGGTCGGCTTTCTCCAACTCCCGCGCCAGGTCGAGCGTAATGTATCTCGCCGGCAGCTCCATATCGTAGGTTTTGCGGGGTTTCAGGTCCTGACCTTCGAGTTCCTCCGCCGCGAGGGCCTCAATCGCCTCACAGAATTCATCCCACCGTCCCGCGGCGACGGTGATCCCCGCGGCTTTGGCATGCCCGCCGTGGTGGATCAGTACACCGGGATGCTCGCGGTCGAGCCGGTCCAGCGCGTTGATCATGTTGAACTGGTCAATGGAGCGGGTCGAGGCACGGGTGTTCTCCCCGTCCGGGCAGCCGATCACCGACGGACGGCAGAATTTTTCCGTCAGTTTTCCCGCGCCCAAGCCGACGATCCCCGCGCCGAAGTTTTCGTTACGGCAGCAGATCGTCCAAGGCAGATGTTCTTTATCAATCCCCTTCGCGGCAACGGTGAAGACATTCGCCGAGGCGGCTTTGCGTTTGGCGTTCCACTCATCCACTTCCATGAGGACGCGCTGCGCCTCGCGAAGGTTCTCCGCCATCAGGAAGCGGAAGGAAGTGCTCGCTTTATCCATACGCCCGGCGGCATTGAGCCGCGGCGCGATGTTGTAACTGATCGCCTGCGCTTTCAGGTTGGAATACTTCAGCCGATCCTTCTCGACCAGCGCCTGAAGGGCGGGACGCGGATGCGTCCGCATTTTGCGCAGGCCCTCAATGACCAGGCAGCGGTTCTCATCCAGCAGCGGGACGACGTCGGCAACCGTTCCCATCGCGACGATGTCGATCCAATCCTTGGGCTCGACACCCTTGACGGGATGAACGGCGAGAATGGCTTCGGCGACTTTGTAGGCAATGCCGCAGCCGGCAAGTTCTTTGAAGGGATAGGGGTCGCCGGGCTGCTTCGCGCAGACAACGGCGTCGGCATCCGGGATCACCGCGTCGGGTTCGTGATGATCGGTGATGATGATCTTCATCCCCAGCTCACGCGCCACCCGCGCTTCCTCGACGGAGCGGATGCCGCAGTCGACCGTGATCAGGAGGTTGAAACCCTTCTCCGCCAGTTCACGGACGCGGTTCTCGTGCAGGCCGTAACCGTCATCAAAGCGGTCCGGGATGAAGCTTTCGACGTCCGCGCCGAGCTTTCGCAGGAGCTGCACCATGATCACGGACGCGGTCACGCCGTCCGTGTCATAATCGCCGTAGACGACAATTTTCTCACCGGCTTGGATGGACTCCAGCAGCATGCGGACGCATTCGCGCATGTTCAGCAGGCCGCGGTCCTTATCCAGCGGGTCGTAAAGGCTGCCGCTGCGGTTCAGGAAGATGTCCGCCTCCGCGTTGGTGCGGACGTCGCGGTTGCGGAGGACCTTCTGCATGACAACCGGGAAGCCGTCCAAGGCGGCCGATTCCGCGGGCGTCATGCGCGGGGTCGGGACCCATTCATAATCCGGCTGCCTCATTCCGCGCTCCGTGAATAATAACGGTTGACGCGCTTGGCAATGCCGCAGGTGACTTCGTAGTTGATGGTGTTCCAGAGCTTCGCGACCTGATCCACGCTGATCTCCGCGCCGCCCTGCTGACCGATGAGAACGGCTTCGTCGCCGATCTTCGCGGTCGGAATGTCATTGAGGTCGATCATGCACTGATCCATGCAGACGCTGCCGATGACCGGCACCGCCTGTCCGTGCACGAGAACCGTGTTGCCGGGGACGCGGCGGTATCCATCCGCGTAGCCGACAGGGATCACGCCGACGCGCTGAGCGTCGCCGTGGGTGATGTAATGGTGGCCGTAGCTGATGCCCATACCGCCGGGGATCATCTTCACGGAGGTAATGCCGGCCTTCCAGGAAAGCGCGGGGCGGAAACCTTCGGGGAGCGGAGCGTCCGGCGACGGATTCATGCCGTACATCGCTTCACCGACGCGGACCATGTCGTAGCGTCCGCAGCGGGGATGGAAGAGGGCGCCCGCGGAGTTCGCGGTGTGCACCAGGGGAGGACGGAGGCCGTTCGCCTCAACCTCGGCCAGAAGCCGGTCGAAGCGGTCCAGCTGCCAGTCGGTGGTGTCAATGCCGGGTTCGTCCGCGCGGGCGAGATGGGTGAAGAGGCCGTCCGCCACGAGGTAACGGGAGTCCTTCACCGCCTGCAGGAGTTTCAATCCGTCCTCCGCCGGGAAGCCGAGGCGTCCCATGCCGGAGTCGATCTTGACGTGGACGGAGAGGCGGTTGCCCGTTCCGCTCAGGATGTTTTCATAAATCGCGATCTGTTCTTTATTGAAGAGCGTGCCGCTGACGTGGGTGACGCAGGCTTCCATGACATTGTCCGGCGGGATCATGCCGAGGACCAGGATCGGCTCAACGAAACCGGCGTTGCGGAGTTCACGCGCCTCGGTGAAGCGCGCCACGGCGAGCATTACCGCGCCCGCCTGAATGGCGGCCTGAGATACAGGGACGATGCCGTGTCCGTACGCGTCGGCTTTAATCACAGCCGCAGTCGGAAGCCCCGAGATCTTCCCTACCATTTGCAAATTATTCCGGATAGCCCCGAGGTCGATATCCAGCCAGGTTTCATAAGTTTTGTTAGACATGACTTCATTGTACCATTTTTTAAG
>CAVCBG010000274.1:0-2799 GCA_963600285.1 Anaerovoracaceae bacterium | reverse complement strand
ACTTTACATTATAATAGTACACAGGAGGATTTTGATCATGGAATACAAACTCGGCAAATGGTCGCTCGCGGATCTCTACCCCGACGACTACAAAGCATCCTTCAACCACGACCTCGAGAAGCTCACCGCCCTGGTGAACGACTTCGAGAATGTCCGCGGCGAACTGAACGACGCGATCCCCGGCGAACGATTCGCGGAGATCATGAAAGACTACGACGCCATCGTCTCTCTGGAATACAAACTCTTCGGCTTCTGCAGCCTGCGCTTCGAGGCCGACACGCAGGACTCCTCCGCCCTCTCCCTCATGGGACAGACGGACGCCGTTATCACGGAACTCGGCAACCGCGTCCTCTTCTTTGACCTCTGGTGGACGAAACTCGCGGACGAACCGGCGGCCCGCCTGATCGCGGCCTGCCCGGAGAACGCGTACTTCCTCTCCGCCATGCGCCTTTCCAAGCCCTACACGCTCAACGAGTCGGAAGAGAAGATCATCAACATCAAAAACAGCACCGGCGCCTCCGCGCTCGATAACATCTATTCGTCCATCACGAACCGCTACGTCTTCAAAATGACCGTCGACGGGGAGGAGAAATCCCTCACCCGCGAAGGGATCATGGTCTACGCCCGCTCGGACAAGCCCGAACTGCGCAAGGCCGCCTACGAGGAGCTTTACCGCGTGTACGGGGACGACGGCAACATTCTCGGCCAGATCTATCAGAACATCTGCCGCGCCTGGGACCAGGAAAACCTCGGCATCCGCGGATACAAATCCCCCATCGCCGCGCGGAACCTCGGCAACGACATCCCCGATGACGTCGTGGACCTCCTCCTCGAGACCTGCCGCAAGAATAAGGACGTCTTCATCGACTACTTCAAGCTCAAGAAAGAGCTCCTCGGCCTGGATGAATTCCACCGCCGCGACCTCTATGCCCCGATGAAGACCGACACCACCAAAATCAGCTTCGACGAGGCGTTCAAAACCATGCTCGCCTCCTACAACAACTTCGATCCGGAGTTCGCGAAGATGGCGGAACGCGTCTATAACGAACACCACATCGACAGCGAACCCCGCCACGGCAAACGCGGCGGCGCCTTCTGCGAGACCCTCGGCCCGAATTACACGCCGTGGGTGCTGCTCAACTTCCAGGGCCGGGCGGAGGACACCTCCACCATCGCCCACGAACTCGGCCACGCCATTCACTCCATGAGCGCCGAGGACAAAACCATCTTCCAGCAGAGCTCCTGCCTGCCCTTAGCGGAGACGGCGTCCACCTTCGGCGAAATGCTGCTGGCGGATTACATGCAGTCGACCGTCACGGACAAGGCCGTCCTCCGCGACATGCTGATCAAGCAGCTGGATGACAATTACGCCACCATCCAGCGGCAGGCCTACTTCGCGCTGTTCGAGAAGGAAGCCCACCGCATGATCGGCGAGGGCGCGGACATTGATGAACTGAACGCCGCCTACCTCGCGAACCTCAACGAACAGTTCGGCGATGCCGTTGTCGTGGACGATTACTTCAAGTGGGAGTGGGTCTCCATCCCGCACATCTTCGCGACGCCGTTCTACGTCTACGCCTACGCCTTCGGCCAGCTCCTCGTCCTCGCGCTCTACGCGCAGTATAAGAAGGAAGGCACGACCTTCATCCCGCGCTACAAGGAGATGCTCCACAAAGGCGGGTCGCAGCGTCCGCAGGATCTGCTCCTGGACGCCGGCTTCGACTTCACGAAGGAAGCCTTCTGGCAGGGCGGTTTTGACATTCTGAAGGAAAAGGTCGAGAAACTCCGGGAGATCACGCGGTAAGTTATGCGCATTACACGAGAAAAGCTCATCAAACTCAGCGAAGGCTACATTCAGCAGCGGGCCAAGAAGGACCGCACGGTCGTCTGCGCCTACATGACGGGGTCGATGCTGAAGGAATATCCGTTCATCAACGGCACCACCGACGTGGACATCATCATGATCCACACCGACCTGCAGCGGGCGTACCGCGAGCTGATGAGTATTTCGGAAGAGGCGACGTTCGACATCTACCATTATCCGAAGGAGTACTTCCAGAACACCCGCAACCTCCGCACCGATCCGTGGCTGGGGTCGTCGCTGTGCTTCGACCCGGTGGTGCTTTTCAGCAAGAGCCATTGGTACGAGTTCATTCTCTCCTCGGTGGAAGCCTCGTTCTTCGTCCCGGAGAACACGATGAGCCGCGCCCTGGTCTTCAATAAGGAAGCGCATAAATACTACAGCCAGCTCGGCCGCCTCGCCAACACGAACTTGGACGTCACCTACGTCTTCAATTACCTGCTGTGCATCGAGAACGCGGTCAACTCCCTCGCCTGCCTGACGCGGAACCCGCTCACCATGCGGAATATGCTGCGGTCGTTCGCGGAAGTCTGCGGAGAGCTTGACGGCGCCGCCGACCTGCCGAAGACGGTGGAAGGATTGATCACGAAGACGCCCGACGCCGCGAAATTCATGCCGTACTACGTGCAGAATTGGACGTATTACTTCGACTACTTCGCGGGCTACACCAACCCCGGCTTCTATCCCGAATACGCCAAATTCCGCCTGCCGTACTATACCAAGGCGGTGGAAGCCTACATCGAGGCGCATCTGCCCTCGGCCGTGTGGATCATGCTCACGACCTGGACGCACATCAACGCCGCCATGCGCATCGAGCAGAACGAGGCGTTCCATTCGTTCCTGATGATGAACGGCCTCCATCCGCAAGCCGCGTTCGAACGGATGAAGGAGCTGGATACATTCCTCGAGCACGTCGACGATACGATTGATGGATGGGG
>CAVCBG010000273.1:0-2832 GCA_963600285.1 Anaerovoracaceae bacterium | reverse complement strand
CGCGACCGCTTGCTCCCGAAGCTGATGAGCGGGGAAATTTAAGTATAGAGGAGGTATCAGATGAGTCGCGATTACTCTGAACAAAAACTCGTGCAGGATCCCGCGGGGAATCTGCTCCGCGATGAGCTGGGCTGGGATGTACATCTCGCGTACGATAAGGAAGTCCTCGGGGAAAACGGCACTTTCGGCAGAGAGAGCTATAAAGAGGTCCTGCTGTTCCGCTATATCCGCGAGGCGCTGAAGAAGTTCAATCCGTGGATCAACGAGAAACAGATCAATGAAGCGCTGGAGACGCTGCAGTCCCGGCTGTCCACGGCTTCCCTGCTGCAGACCAACGAGGAAAAATATTTCCTGATCCGCGATGGCATCCCGGTCACGGTTCAAAAGCCGAACGGTCAAACCGAGCAGAAAAACGCGGTCGTGATCGATTTTCGGAAGCCGGAGAATAATTTTTTCCTGGCGCTTAAGGAACTGATCATTGATGATCCCCTCTATCAACGTAGGGCCGATATCGTGGGCTTCGTGAACGGCATTCCGCTCCTTTTCGTCGAGCTGAAGAATTTCAATGTGGCTGTTCAGGATGCTTACGATAAAAACTATACGGATTATCAGGACACCATCCCGCAGCTGTTTTATTACAACGCGTTTGTCATGCTTTCCAACGGCTTGGAGGCGAAAGTCGGCACGCTCGGCAGCAAATACGCCTTCTTCCATGAATGGAAGCGCCTCGCCGAAGACGAGGAGGGAAACGTGGCGCTGGAGACCATGCTCCGCGGCATCTGCAAGAAAGAGAACTTCCTCGATCTGTTTGAAAACTTCATCCTCTATGACCATTCCGGCGGGCGCGTCAACAAAATTCTCGCCCGCAATCATCAGTACCTCGGCGTCAATGAAGCGGTGAAGGCGTACCGCGAAAAAGAGCTGAACAAAGGCAAGCTCGGCGTGTTCTGGCACACGCAGGGCTCCGGCAAGAGCTATTCGATGGTCTTCTTCGCGAAAAAGATTCTCAGGACGATGGACGGTTCGCCGACCTTTGTGATCCTGACCGACCGCGAGGAGCTGAACACGCAGATCAGCGACACGTTCGAGAACTGCGGCGTTCTCGGGAAAAACATCAAGGCTTCGCAGTTCATCGCGAGCAGCGGCGAGGATCTGATTCAAAAGCTGAAGGGCAACTCACGCTTCATCTTCACGCTGATTCAGAAATTCAATCAGCGCGACCTAGAGCCGATTTACCCGGATCATGACCTGATCGTTATCTCCGATGAGGCGCACCGCAGCCAATACGGCTTCTTAGCCGAGAACATGTTGAACCTGCTGCCGACAGCTTCCCGCATCGGCTTCACCGGCACGCCGCTGCTTTCGGACGATAACATCACGGTCCGCACCTTCGGTCAATATGTCTCGATTTACGACTTCCACCGAGCCGTTCAGGATGGCGCGACGGTTCCGCTTTACTATGAGAACCGGGGACAGAAGATCGGCAATCTGAAGAATCCGGAGCTCACGAAGGAGATCGTGGACGCGCTCGGCAACGCCGACCTTGACGATGTGCAGCAGGATAAAGTGGAGGCTGAGTTCGCGAAAGAGGTGCATTTGCTCACCGCCGAGCCGCGGCTTCGCGCGATCGCGAAAGACTTCGCGGGGCACTATTCCGATTTGTGGACAAGCGGCAAGGCGATGTTCGTCTGCCTGAATAAGGTGACCTGCGTCCGCATGTATAACTATGTTCAGGAATATTGGCAGGAAGAGATCGAGCGCTTGCAGGCGGAGATCAAGAATGCCTCCGATCAGGAAGCGCAGGAGCTTCAGCGGAAGCTGGATTGGATGCAGAAAACGGAAATGGCGGTTGTCATCAGCCAGGAACAGAATGAAATCAAGACTTTCAAAAAATGGGGCTTGGACATACTCCCTCACAGAACCAAGATGGTACAGCGGGACCTCGCGAAGGAATTCAAGAACCAGGAGAACCCGCTTCGGGTGGTGTTCGTCTGCGCGATGTGGCTGACCGGGTTCGATGTGAAGTGCCTCTCCTGTCTGTACCTCGATAAGCCGTTGAAAGCGCATACGCTCATGCAGACCATCGCGCGGGCAAACCGTGTCAATGAAGGCAAAAGCAATGGCCTGATCATTGACTATATCGGCATCGTGAAAGCGCTCAGAGAGGCGCTCGCGGATTACACGGTCAATGACAAAGGCTTAGCCGGCGTCGACCCAACGGTTGATAAAGACCAGCTGATCGCCCGCATTCACGAGACCATTGGGAAAGCGAAGTCGTTCTTGGCGGATAAAGGATTTGACCTGCAGCAGCTGATTGACGCTGTTGACTTTGCGAAGACAGGTCTTGTTGTGCAGGGCGCAAACGCGGTTTTGGGTTCGGTTGAGGATAAAAAGACCTATTCGACCTACGCCTCCGAGTTGAACCGCCTGATGAAGTATGCCGACCGTGAAGACGTCACCCGCGACACGCGGAAGCAGTACGAGGCGATTTACGCCATCTACGGAAAGCTTCAGGCAGAGCGCAAACAAACCGACATCACGGACTTGGAGATCGCGATCCATGACATTATCAGTTCCTATATGGAGATTCAAGACAGACCCAATGGAATTGAGGATGGAGGCGAAAAATATAACCTCAGCGGCATCGACTTTGAGCTGCTTGGCAAAGAGTTCAGCAAGGTGAAAACAAAGAACCTGGTCATGCGTGATCTGGAAGAGGTGATTCAGCGGAAGCTCGGCAAAATGCTCGAAACCAACCCGAAACGCATTGATTTCTACGAGCGCTATCAGCAGATCATCACGGACTACAACGCCGAGCAGGACCGAGCCACC
>CAVCBG010000272.1:0-2844 GCA_963600285.1 Anaerovoracaceae bacterium | reverse complement strand
GTCGGCGATGAATACAGCCTGCGTTTCTTCCGGGACGGCGACACCAATGACTGGTACGCCATGCTCGGCATTGACGCGATGCAGGATCCCGGTCTGTACCGCATTGAGATCTCCGGCAAAAACAACGCCGGCGAGACCTTCTCTGTCAGCCAGCCGATCATCATCGAAGCCGGCATCTTCACGACGGAAGTCGTTGAAGGTGTAGATGAAGCGACCTTGGAAGAAAGCAATCAGGCCATCGACACAAACACCGTCAAGAGCCTGACGGAGACCTCCTCCACGCGGACCTGGGGCACGATGATGTCATACCCGGTCGACGAACCCTGCTTCGCCTCCGCGTACGGAAGCCGCAGAACATATAACGACGGCTCTTTCCATAACTATCACACCGGCGTGGACTTCAGCGTCTGCCTTGCCGACAACATCAATATTTACGCGGCCGCCGACGGCAAAGTGATTTTCGCGGCGGAGCTGCCGATTCACGGAAACTATACGGTCATTGACCACGGCTGGGGTGTTTACACTTCGTACTCGCACCAGTCGCAGCTGCTGGTTGAAGCCGGGCAGGAAGTCAAGCGCGGCGACCTGATCGGGCTCATCGGCAGCACCGGCCGTTCCGTCGGTCCGCACCTGCATTGGGAAGTGATCATCAACTCAACTTACGTCGACCCGATGTCTTGGCTTAGCACACAATACCCGTAAACGAGAAAAAGGGATAATTTATGAACACGTTAAATTGGTCAGGTATTAACATTGACGAAAACGATTTAGACTTTCTTTACAATCTGCTTCTCGAGGAAGAGACCCCGATGACCCTTGCGCAGTTGACAGAGTCTATTATCGCCGAGAGAATCAAGACCTACAATAAAAACAAAAAAGAAACCGCCGCTCAGGATGATAACAATTACCGCCCGAAGAAGCAGTATAAAGAGGGCGACACCATTGTTTTCCCGAAAGAGAACGGTATGAGCGGCATCGTGACCGCTGTCCGCGAAGGCGTCAACCCGGAATTCGGGAATTTTGACGTCATTACGGTCGAAATGCAGGACGGAACCACGAAAGAATACGCCGCCAATCTCGCCGAGCATTCGCTGAATGATTACGATTACGACAACCCGGACAAGAATCTGATCGATCCGGTCTATGTCAATAAAAAGTTCGGCCGCCGAATCAGCCAGAAGCTGACGGAAGAGCTGCATAAGAACGACGACTTGGTGCGCATCAACCGCTTCTGGTTCCCGCAGGCGCTGCTTTCCGAAGTCAATCTCGGCTTCCTGAACCTCGCCGAGGCCGTGCTTGAAATGGAAGAAGGCCGTCCGATGCTCACGAGCGAGATCATGGAGCAGATTGAGTACCCGTTGGACAGCAACTCCGCGCTGTCGGAATTCTCCTTCAATTACGCGCTGTATCAAGATGACCGCTTCGCCGAAGTCGGCCCGCTCAATAAAACGCTTTGGACGCTGAAAGAAATGCAGCCGGAAGACGTCCGCAAGACTCCGATGACGCTCAAATGCTCCGAGGATATCCTTGCCCTGAATAATGACGATGGCGTTGAACTGCCGCTCGGCAACATCCAGGACGAATTGGACGCCTCCGAACTTATCGAGCCGGATGAGACCTCGGACAGCTTCGAAGTCTGCGTCAGTTATCCCCATTGGAAGGCCGGCACGCTGCCGTTGATCGGCGCCGTCCGCCCGATCTTCCCGACCGCGAACGATACCGATAACGTCGTCTTCAACTTCCACGACAAGAAGACCGGCGAGACCTTCCCCGGCTGGGTGATCCTTTCCAAGAATTACGTCTGCGGCCTGAAGCAGTGGTACCGCGGCAGCGGCATCATCCCCGGCAGCATCTTCAAAGTCTCCGTCAGCGAGGAACCGGGTACGATTGACCTCGAGCTGATCCCGCCGCGCGTTTCGAAAGACTGGATCCGCGGGATTTCCATTGATGAGAAGAATCATTTCTCCTTCATCACGAAGCAGAACAAGATCACGACCGAGTTCGATGACCGCCTCGTGATGCACGTTGAGAACGACCCGAAGCTCGACACCTTCTGGGAGTTCAACAACCGCAAGGAAGCGAATGTCCTGAAGCAGGTTGACAATGTTTTCCGTGAAATCGCGAAAGACAGCCCGCAGGGCATCGTGCAGTTCAATGAAATCTATGCCGGCATCAATATGCTCCGCCGCGTTCCGCCGAGAGCGCTTTACAACATCCTTGAGAACATGGAAAAGTATGAGCACGTTGACCGCATGACTTACAAATACGAAGAGAAGGACGAGGCCTAAAATGAGTGAAATTGAAAAGAAATCCGCTTATGTAAAAGTTACGGCCGAGACTCCGCTTTATATTGATTTCAAATATTGGAAGTCGAAAGAGCCGAATTGGCGTTCGATCCTCGTCGGCTATCTTTGCGAAGAACATCGCGCCGTCTTCGGAAGTTTCGACCCTTCAATCGAACTGATCGACGCTGTCGACCCGGAGACCGGTGAAGTCAAGCAGATCGACGTGATCCTTGACCTGATCTTCACGCATTGCTCGCAGCAGGAAGGCTTCGTCCCCGAGAACGGTCCGCTGACAGAGTGCATCTTCCGCATGCTGCTCGCGAACGGCAATTCGCCGCTCACACCGGCTCAAATGTCCGAAAAGCTGAATAAGCCTTCCAACACCATTGTCAAAACGCTCACCAGCCGGGTTTACCGCGGCATCCGCCCGTATTGATCTCATGCGCAAATATCTTCCGCTGATCGCGTTAATGATTGCCCTCATGACCTCCGCGAACGTCTTCGCGGAGGACTTATTTACCGTGGAGAAGATTGACGACCCGGACATCATCGTGTACGC
>CAVCBG010000271.1:0-2863 GCA_963600285.1 Anaerovoracaceae bacterium | reverse complement strand
ATCATTGTCCCCTGCCACCGCGTCGTCGGGGCGAACGGGTCCTTGACCGGCTTCGGCGGCGGGATTCAACGGAAGCTCGCCCTCCTCAAACTCGAGGGGATCGACACGGCGAAGTTCTCCATCCCGAAGCGGGGCACGGCCTTGTGATATCTTTGGTAAGGCATGACTAATTTCCTCGAAAATGTGGTAATATATGGTTGTCGGACGCTGTTCGGCAGCCTTTGTTATTTAAAGAGGTAAACGATGGATCAATACATTGTTACGGGAATGAGCTGCGCGGCCTGCCAGGCGCGCGTTGAGAAAGCGGTGAACAAAGTCCCGGGCGTGACTGCCTGCTCGGTGAGTCTTTTGACGAACTCCATGGGCGTGGAAGGAACCGCCGCCCCGGACGAGATCATCCGCGCGGTCACGGATGCCGGCTACGGCGCGTCATTGAAGGGTGCCGCCGCGGACACCGCCAAGAAGGCGATGGATTACGCCGCCGAGGAGGAGGCGCTGCGGGATCATGAGACGCCGAAGCTGAAACGCCGGCTGATCCTCTCCGCTGTGTTCCTGGCCGCGCTGATGTACATCACCATGGGTCACACCATGCTCGGATGGCCGCTGCCGGCATACTTCAACGGCAATTACACCGGCCTCGCCCTCACGCAGATGATCCTCGCCGCGGTGATCATGCTCATCAACGGCAAATTCTTCACCTCCGGCTTCGGCTCCCTGCGGCACGGCGCGCCCAACATGGATACGCTCGTGGCGCTGGGTTCGTCGGTCTCCTTCGGCTGGTCGACGTTCGTCTTCTATGAACTCTGCGGCCTGACCGCGAACGGCGCGGACGCGATGCAGCTGCATGAGCTCTACCACAATCAGCTCTATTACGAGTCCGCCGCCATGATCCCGACCTTTATCACCATCGGGAAGATGCTCGAGGCCATGTCCAAGGGACGGACCACGGACGCCCTGCGCGGGCTCATGAAGCTCGCGCCGAAAACCGCGACGCTTGTCCGCGGGGAGGAGCTCGTGGAAGTCTCCGTGGATGACGTCAAACCGGGGGATATCTTCGCCGTCAAGCCGGGCGAATCCATCCCTGTCGACGGCATCGTCACTTCGGGAACGAGCGCGGTGAACGAATCCGCCCTGACCGGCGAATCCATCCCCGTGGATAAGAACCCCGGCGACACCGTATCCACCGGCACCATCAACCAATCCGGCCACCTGACCTGCCAAGCCACCCGCGTCGGCGCGGATACGAGCCTGGCGCAGGTCATCCGCATGGTCTCGGACGCGGCCGCCACGAAGGCGCCCATCGCCCGCATCGCGGATAAAGTCTCCGGCGTGTTCGTCCCGACGGTGATCGGCATTGCCGCCGTGGTGCTGGTCGGCTGGCTGATTGCCGGGCAGACGCTGAGCTTCGCGCTGGCGAGGGCGATTTCCGTTCTCGTCATCTCCTGCCCCTGCGCGCTGGGATTGGCGACGCCGGTTGCCATTATGGTCGGCAGCGGCATCGGGGCGAAGAACGGCATTCTCTTCAAGACCTCCGAGGCCTTGGAGAACGCCGGCAAGATCGAGATCGCCGCGCTGGACAAGACCGGCACCATCACCTCCGGCGAGCCGCGGGTCACGGATATCCTCCCCGCGGAAGGCTGCACCGAGGAGGAGCTGCTCGGCCTCGCCAACGCCCTTGAGCGCATGAGCGAACACCCGCTCGCGAAGGCCGTCACCGCGGAAGCCGAACGCCGCGGCATCCCTGCCATGGAGGCGGATGAATTTCAGGCGCTGCCGGGGAACGGGTTGAAAGGAAATGTCAACGGCGAGGAGGTCCGCGGCGGCAACGCGCGGTTCATCTTCGCCGAGAAGGACGCGGATGAAGCGGTGAAGCAGTCCGCGGAAAAGCTTGCCGGCGAAGGCAAGACCCCGCTCTTCTTTGAACGCGGCGGCCGCCTGATCGGCATTATCGCCGTGGCGGACACCATCAAGCCCGAATCCGCGGAGGCCGTCCGCCAGCTGCGGAATCAGGGCATCCGCGTCATCATGCTGACCGGCGACAACGAACGCACCGCCAAAGCCATCGGCGCCCAGGCGGGCGTGGATGACGTGATCGCGGGCGTGCTCCCCGATGGGAAGGAAGCCGCCATCCGCGAGCTGCAGAAGCAGGGCAAGACCGCCATGGTCGGCGACGGCATCAATGACGCCCCCGCCCTGACCCGCGCCGACATCGGCATTGCCATCGGCGCCGGGACCGACGTCGCCATTGACTCCGCCGACATCGTCCTCATGAACAGCGCCCTGACCGACGTTCCCGCCGCGGTGCGTCTCTCCCGCGCGGTGCTCAAGGACATTCACGAGAACCTGTTCTGGGCCTTCTTCTATAACCTCGTCTGCATTCCGCTCGCGGCCGGGCTTTTCAAGTGGAAGATGAACCCCATGATCGGCGCCGCCTGCATGAGCCTCTCCAGCTTCACCGTCTGCATGAACGCCCTGCGGCTGAACCTCTTCAATATCCACGACGCGTCGAAGGATAAAGCTCCCCGACGGAAGGCATCCGCCGCTCCGAAGACGCAGACCCGCGTGATCCGGATCGACGGCATGATGTGCCACCACTGCGAAGCCGCTGTCAAACAGGCGCTCGAGTCCCTTGACTTCGTCGACACCTGCGAAGCCGACCACGAAAAAGGTACGGCCACGGTGACATTCCATGGCAAATGGGATGACGCCGCGGTGAAGAAAGCGATTGAGGATGAGGATTATGAGTATAAAGGATAGTCAATAGTCAGTAGTCAGTAGTCAATAGTGGCGCTCGATAAGGAAGGACATCTTCCCATATCGGGCGCTTTTTTTAAACGCTTCGCGAAGGGGAGCGGGTCCGCAG
>CAVCBG010000270.1:0-2886 GCA_963600285.1 Anaerovoracaceae bacterium | reverse complement strand
TTCGCTGCCTTGATCTGCTCGGCGATCACGCGGATCACGATCTTCGCGTCGAGAGGCTTGGCGATGTGGGCGTTCATGCCGGCTTTTTTGGTGGCGATCCGGTCTTCGGCGAAGGCGTTCGCCGTCATGGCGATGATCGGAATTTGAGTTGCGTCTTCCCGGGCCAGGGCGCGGATGCGGTGCGTGGATTCGTAACCGTCCATCACCGGCATCATCAGATCCATGAGAATGGCGGAGAACTCACCCGGCTTGGAGGCGGCGAAGGTGTCGAGCGCTTCTTTGCCGTCGCGGGCGGTGACAACGTTGGCGCCGGCTTCGGTGAGAATGAACTGCGCGATCTCGAGGTTCAGGTCGTTGTCCTCGGCAAGCAGCAGCGTCTCTCCGGCAATGGAGACGTCCTCGGCGGTTTCCGTGACTTCGGCGGCCTTCTCGGAGAAGTCCGGCTCAAGCGGGACGCGGATGGTGAACGTCGTGCCGACGCCCTGTTTGCTCTCGCAGGTGATGGTGCCGCCCATCTTTTCGGCGAGGTTCTTGGCAATGGAGAGACCCAGCCCGGTGCCGCCGTATTTCGTGCGGGCGGAGGCGTTCTCCTGACGGAAGGGCTCGAAGAGGTGCTTCTGGAATTCCTCGCTCATGCCGATGCCGGTGTCGCGGATCTCCGTCTCGAGCATGATCTTCTTCTCATCAATCGGCTCTTCGGAGCAGGTGATGTAGACCTTGCCGTGGGGGCGGTTGTACTTGATGGAGTTGCCCAGGATGTTCAGGATCAGGCGCTTGAAATGGATCGGGCTGCCGATGAACTTCGTATGCTCCAGACTTATGTTTTCAACGATTTCGACGCCCTGCTCCGCGGCCTGCTTTTCAACCACGGTGAAGATCTCGAACGCCATGTCGTTCAGGTTGAACGGGACGTGTTCGAGAACGATCTCGCCGGACTCGAGCTTGCTCATGTCGAGGACTTCGTTGATCAGCTCGAGGAGGACGTTCGAGGACTCGCGGACCTTGGCGCGGCATTCGCGCTGTTTGTCAATGTCGCCGTCGTAGTGTTCCGCGATGTCAAGCATGCCGCGGATGCCGTTCAACGGCGTACGGATGTCGTGGCTCATGCGCAGCAGGAACTCGGTCTTGGCCTTGTTCGCCTTATCGGCTTCCGCGGCGGCGGCCTTGAGCCGTTCATTGTAAGCCCGCTCAATTTCGCGGCGCTTATTCTCTTCCTCTACCTGCGCGCGGACGATGTCGTCAACGATCTGGAAACCGAGGATGGCTTTGAAGCCGTCTCCTTCGGCTCTGCTCATGCTGTACTGGAAGTAATGCGTTTCGCCGTTCGCGTCGCTGCGGTAGGTGCCCGTGAACTCATTCTGCTCCGTGAGCATCTTTTTGACGTTTTCGACGTTGAACACCTTGGCGGCATTCTCCCTGTCTTCGGGGTGGACGATGTTCGTCAGCCAGTCATGGAGCAGCGCGGCGAAGGGGAACTCATGCCCCATCCCCTCATCAATCATCTCGTCAAAGGCGGCATCCATCTTCAGAATTTTTGCCGTCTCCTTTTCCAAGTCGACCAGGTAGACGTTCTTGAAGTTGCGCGCCAGCGTGTTGGAAACCAGCAGCTGTTCATGCAGCTGCGCTTGGTAGCGGATTTCCCTTTCCTTTTCGGGGGTGATATCCCGCGCCGCGTAAATGGCGGAGGTGACGCGGCCTTCCGCGTCGCGCGATTTGGCGATGAATCGGGACTCGAACCACTTGCCGTACGGTGCCTTGTACTGCGTCACCAGCGTTGTATTGCTGCCCAGGCGTTCGGCCACCGTCGACAGATCAATGAATTTGCGCATTCGGTCGATGTCAGCCGGGATCATGTAGTACTTGAGGACCGCTTCCATGACCTCGTCGAAGTTCCCCTCGTCCTTGCCGCCCACGACGGTCTTCATCGGGGAGTTTGTCTGAATGATCTTGAAGCCGTGCGTCTGCAGATCGGCTTCCATGATGGTTGTGTAGATGGTCGCGAGCGCGCTGATGATCTCCGCGTGTTCGGCGGACTGCTGCAAGGCTTGTTCGCGCTCGGCTTCCTCGTCAATGCACTTCGTCAGGCAAATGGCGGTGACCTTATCATCGGAGCATTCCGTGCAGATCACGTGGGTTTCCATATAATGAATTTTGCCGTCATCGCCGTATTGCGGATGACGCAGCTCGAGGTCTTTCTTCCCCTCACGGAAGGCTTTGATGGCCGCCTCACGGTTGAACAGCTCCGTGAAGGCTTTCGCCAACTTGGCATCGGGGATGGTCGTCGCGCCGATGCTGACGAGTTCGTCGGCCGTGCCGGAATACGGGGAGGTCTTATTGTAGAAGTTGTCGTATTCAAGCATGGTGTAGTGGTTATTCAGATAATCAATACCGATCACCAGCGGATAAACCACGCCCATCGCCTCGGCGTAATGACGGATCTCCGCGTTGCGCCGTTTCTCTTCCTCGTAGGCTTCAAGCAGCGCGTTCCGCTCTTCTTCCTGCTTGATTTTGGCGAAAACATTTTTCTTGATGTCGCAGAGCAGGACCGCGCATTCGCCGACCTTGCCGGTGGGGTAGGCTTCGATATGGAGGTAGAGGCCGATCTCTTCGGAAATGTCGTCAAAGGAGACGCTTTTGCCCTCGTAGGCGGCTTCGTAATAGTAACGCAGCCATTTGCTGTCGCCGTCCGGGAAAAGCTCGTAGAACCTGCGCCCGATCAATTGGTCAAGCGCCACGCCCTCGATCTTCGCCAGTTCTTCGTTCGCGGAGAGAAACACCCAGTCAACCGGCTGCCCCGCGTCATTCAATTCGACGTGGATCATGCAGTAGCCGTGGGGTTCTCCTTTACCGAGATAAGAGGCGGCGTATAGTTCGGACATAGGTGGT
>CAVCBG010000269.1:0-2894 GCA_963600285.1 Anaerovoracaceae bacterium | reverse complement strand
TCCCATTGTCCGAGGCCTTGGTTAATGTTATCCGGTCTCCGGTCTCCGGTCTCTTCGTAAATCGAGCGCCATCTATTGACTATTGACTACTGACTATTGACTTCCTCACGCCAGCGACTGCAGCGCCAAACGCAGCTTCTCCTCAACATCATCCGGCGTGCCTTTCGGCAGGGACTGCACCGCGGTTTGGGCCTGGACAATGCTGTAACCCAGCGCGGTCAGGGCTTCGACGACCTCGTAATCCGTGTTATGCAGGTCGGCAATGCCGCCGCCGGCGGTACTTTCGGTGATCTTGCCCTGCAGATGGAGGACGATCTTCTGCGCGGTCTTCTTGCCGAGGCCGGGGATGCGGGAGAGGAAGTCCGGCTGTTCCTGAACGACGGCGCGGCGAACCACATCCGCGGAGCTGTTCGAGAGGATCGACAGCGCGAGTTTCGGGCCGACGCCGCTCACGCCGAGCAGCATCTCAAACATCGAACGGTCTTCCTCGGTTTTGAAGCCGTACAGCGCGAGCAGATCTTCCTTGACGATGAGATACGTCCGCAGGGCGATGGGCTTGCCTTCCTCGACTTCATCAAGCAGCGGCGCGGGCGTGTAGACCTTCAATCCCAGCCCGCCGACCATGACGACGACGCCGTCCTGCTGAATTTCCGCGGCGATTCCTTCAATTCGAGAGATCATACCGTCCTCCTACTTGCCGCGATGGGCGTTGTAAATTTCATAGAGCATGACGCCCGTCGCGACCGCCAGGTTCAGGGAGTCGCTGGAGCGGAGCATGGGGATGGCCGCGATGGCGTCGCAGGCTTCGAACTCCGCCTGAGACATGCCGGCGCGTTCGGAGCCCATCAGCAGAATGACGGGATCGGCGTAGTCGATATCCACGTAATCCGTGGCGGACTTATCCGAAGTCCCGACGAGCTGCAGGCCGGTGCGCTTCTTCCAGGCGAGGAATGATTCCAGATCCGTGCGGACGATCTTCGTCGAGAAGATCGCGCCCATGGATCCGCGGATCGAGCCGATGTCGTAGGGACTGGTGCAGTCGCCGATGAGGATGACGCCGTTCGCGTCCACCGCGTCCGCCGTGCGGATGATCGTCCCCAGGTTGCCGGGGTCCGCGGTCTCCGTCAGGGCGCAGATGATGCCCTTCGAGCGGTCCAGATCATCCAGTTCATAAAAGCGCATCGCCGCCACGGCAGCCAGTCCCTGCGGGTTTTCCTTCACCGCGACGGACTCAAACACCGGCTGGGAGACCTCAAGGATCTCGACGCCGAGTTCGCGGGCGCGTTTCGGCAGGGTCAGTCCGTATTCCGTCTTGAGCAGATCGGGGCAGACGATGAGCGTCTTCACATCCGCGCCCTTATCGAAGGCCTCGCCGATAATGCGCAGGCCTTCCATATAAAACAAACCGGTACGCTTCTGTTCTTTGCGTTCCCGGAGTTTGCGGATCTCTTTGATGCGCGGGTTTGCCGCTGAAGTGATGATCATAATCCGTTCTCGTTCATCATGCGCAGGTAGGCGAGACTGGAGGAGCAGGTGATGGCTGCCGCCAGCGCGTCCGCCGCGTCATCGGGCTTGGGGATGGAGTCGAGTCCGAGGATGGATTTCACCATCAGCTGGACCTGCTTCTTCTCCGCGCCGCCGTAACCGACCACGGCCTGTTTGATCTCCATCGGGGTGAACTCGGCAATCGGGATGCCGGCGCGGGCCATGCAGAGCAGCACGACCCCGCGCGCCTGTCCGACGGAGATGGCGGTGGTCACATTGTTCGAAAAAAACAGCTTCTCCACAGCCCCGTAAGCGGGCTTATGGAGAAGCATTTTTTCGGTTAACGAATCGAATAACGTCAGAAGACGGTATTCCATTTTCTGTTTGGCCGGGGTGGAGATGACGCCGTAGTCAATGACCGCGAGGTCGCCGCGTTCGGACACGTCAATAAAGCCGTACCCGGTCAGCGCGGTGCCGGGATCGATCCCCAGGACGACCATTCGGGATCAGTCTTCCATTTCGTCGTAGATATCGTCGCTGACGACCATGTTGTGATAGACGTTGTTGACGTCATCAAGTTCGTCAAGAGCATCGACGACACGCAGGACCTGGAGAGTGTCTTCCTTGGAGAGTTCCATCGGCTGATTCGGGATCTGTTTGATTTCGCCTTCGTCAATGTGGAGGCCGGCAGCGAACAGAGCGTCGGAGATGGCCTTGAAGTTTTCAACGTCGGCATAGATCTCGATAGAGCCGTCATCGTTCTGCTGGATGTCATCGGCACCGGCTTCGAGAGCGAGCTCGAAGAGGGCATCGAAGTCCATGGAGCATTCGGAGATGAGGAAATAAGCCTTGCGGGAGAACTGCCAGGCAACAGAGCCGGATTCGCCGAGGTTGCCGTTGGCGCGGGTCAGCGCGTGGCGGACATCAGCAACAGTACGGTTGCGGTTCTCGGTAACGCACTCGATGATGAGCGCGACGCCCTTCGGGCCGTAGCCTTCATAGGTCACATCTTCGTAGACGAGACCGTCTTTGTCGGCACCGGTACCACGCTTAATGGCGCGGTCGATGGAATCCTTCGGCATGTTGTTGGATCGGGCTTTGTCAATAGCAAGACGTAAGCGGAAATTGGTATCGGGATCCCCGCCGTCACGTGCTGCTAATACGATTTCCTTCGCCAATTTAGTGAAGAGCTGGCCGCGTTTCGCGTCGCCCGCACCCTTCTTACGTTTGATAGTAGCCCAATGAGAATGGCCTGACATATATCATTCTCCTTTTCAATATAGGATTATTAATTTTGACTCATTAATTCAACACGAAATCATTCAATGTCATTTCAGAATTGATTAACGAATACATTATACAACTTTTTTGAAAATCGTAAAAGGGTGATGATGGAATCAAATACGCAA
>CAVCBG010000268.1:0-2909 GCA_963600285.1 Anaerovoracaceae bacterium | reverse complement strand
ATCGGGATCACCATCGGGACGACGGCACGGGCGCGGTCGGTGAGGCGGCCTTTCGTGACTTTGGCGCCGCGGGCCTGCTGCGCGCGGACGATGACGCGGCTCTCTTCCTGCAGCAACGGAATGAATTGAATCGCGAGCGACAGCAGCAGGCCGATCTCATTGACGTCCACGCCGAGGTACCGCAGCGGCGACAGCAGCTTGACCACCGCGTCCGTCAATTGCAGCGGCGTCGTGGTCCGGCGCAGGATCGCGCTCAGCATCACCAGCTCCGCCATCACGATCAAAATGGAGAATCCCTGCCGCAGCCCCTCTTCGGAGACGCAGAAGATCCACCGCTTCCACAGGACGTGTTCGCCGGGGAAGAAGAGGCCGTTCATGAGCAGGATGGTCAGCAGGAACGGCAGAATGTCTTTCAAGGTCCCGCCGAGCTCTTTGGCGGACATCTTCGCCAAGTACGCGAAGACGAACACCGCGGCGAGGACGATGCCCTGCCCGATGGGTCCGCCGAGGGCGGCGAGCAATACCAGGCCGAGGAAGACGACGAGCTTCAAAAACGGATCGGCGCGGTGGAGCGGGGTGTCAAGCGGGACGTAACTCCCGCCGAAGGGGTCATTCATGATGAACGCTCCTTTCCGCTAACGCCGAACGCAGCGCCGCGGTCAGCTCCGCGAAGGTGGCGATCTCCTCCGAAAGGGAGAAGCCCGCCGCGTTCAGGCGGACGACGCATTCGCGGACGTGGCCGAGCTCCGGCAGCGCCGTTCCCGGATTGTTCTTGACGGAGAAAGCCTCCCGCACCGGGCAGTCGAGGACGATCCGCCCTTCCTCCACACGGATGACGCGGTCGGCGTATTCGCAGATAATGTCGGGATCGTGGGCCGCCATCAGGATCGCGCAGCCCTTCCGCCGGCGCTCATCCAGACAGCGGAGAAGGATCTCCGTGCTGTCGGCATCCAGCCCTGCCAGCGGTTCGTCCAGCAAGAGGTACGTCGGCTCCATCGCCAGCACCCCCGCGAGGACGGCGCGGCGTTTTTCTCCGCCGGAAAGGGTGAAGGGCGAGCGTTCGCGAAGGGCGGGGTCGTCCAATCCCACAGCGGAGAGCGCCTCCGTCACCCGGCGGGCGGTCTCCTCCGCGGAGCATTTTTGACATTTCGGGGCGAAGGCGATCTCCCGTTCCAACGTGGTCTCGAACAGCTGGTGGTCGGGATTTTGGAACACCATCCCCGTCACCCCGTCCGCGTGAACCGTGCCTTCGGCCGGGGTGAGGATCCCGGCGGCGATCTGCAGCAGGGTAGACTTGCCGCAGCCGGTGGGGCCCATCAGGCCGACGAATTCGCCCGGTGCCACGGAAAAGGAAAGATCGCGGAGCGCCTTCGTCCCCGCGGGATAGGTGTAAGTCACATGTTCAAGCGTCAGCGGCATAAGCGCTCCGTAAGTTGGCGGATGTCCAGCGGGCAGTCCGTGCCGGGATCGGGGACGAGGTCACGGATCTCGTTCCAGAGCTTCGCGGTGAACGGCGGGCGCAGTCCGGCATTGCGGATGAGCTCCGTGTCGGAGAAGATGACCGCCGGGGATTCGTCGGCGATGATCTTGCCTCCGTCCATCAGCAGGACGCGGTCAACGGCGGCCGCCTCCTCGGGGCGCTGCGTGATCATGATGACCGTCCGCCCTTCCTCACGGCAGAGCTTCGTCATCAAGCGCAGCACCGTCCGCCTTCCGCCGGGATCGAGCATGGCGGTGGCCTCATCAAAAACGAGGATCGCGGGCTCGACCGCCAGCACCCCCGCGAGGGCAATGCGCGCCTTCTGCCCGCCGGAGAGCAGCTGCGGGTTGCGGCGTTCGAATCCGCTCATCTCGACCATGGCAAGGGCGGACGCCGTCCGCGCGGCCCATTCGGATTCCGGGAAGCCGAAGTTGCGCAGTCCGAAGCGGATGTCCTCCTCCACGAGCGGCGAGACGAATTGATTTTCCGGGTTCTGGAACACCATCCCGCAGCGGCGCCGAATTTCGGGGAGGGCGTCGGGGTCCGCGGTGTCCATTCCGCAGACGCGCATCGTCCCCTCGTCCGGCGTCAGCAGTCCGTTGAAGTGCCGCGCCAAGGTGGACTTCCCGCAGCCGTTCCGTCCCAAGAGCGCGGTGAACGAGCCCTCGGCGATCGCGAGCGAAGGGATATCAAGCCCGGCTTCGGTGCCGGTGTAGGAGAAGCGGAGGTTTTCCGCGGTAATGCATTCCATAAAAGTTAAAATGTTCCAAATTTCGTGCCAAAAGACAAGCGTATAATAACATTATCTTACGAAATTGGCGATAAGGAGGCGGAAAATGGACGCGAAGGAAAAGGCGGGGATCGTTTACGAGCGCTTGATGGCGGAATGGGGGATGCCGGATTGGAATACGCTGCCCCCGATCGACGAATTGGTGAACACGATCCTCTCGCAGAACACGAATGACCGCAACCGCGACATCGCCTTCGCGAACCTCAAACGCGCCTACCCGAACTGGGACGCCGTCCGCGACGCGCCGACGGATGAATTGATCGAATGCGTCCGCTGCGCGGGCCTCGCGAATCAGAAGGCGCCGCGGATTCAGAACGTCCTCCGCGGGATCTCCGCCGAGCATCCCGACTACGATCTGAGTTTCCTTAAAGAAATGTCCGCCGACGACGCGAAAGCTTGGCTGACGAAATTCCCGGGCGTGGGGCTGAAGACGGCCTCCATCGTGATGGTCTTCTCCCTCGGAATGCCGGCCTTCCCGGTGGACACGCATATCTACCGGGTCACCGGACGCTTGGGATTGCGTCCGAAAGAGATGGACGTGACGGATACGCACGCGCTGATGCTCACCCTCTTCGACCCCGCCGTCTACGGCCCCGCTCACGTCAACCTCATCCTCCTCGGCCGGCGTATCTGTTCGGC
>CAVCBG010000267.1:0-2931 GCA_963600285.1 Anaerovoracaceae bacterium | reverse complement strand
AAGCAGATCGTCGGCGAATCCGAAATCGCGGACGCCCACGGTCACATTCTGAATATCTGGATCGAGCCCGAACACGTCAGCGCGAACCCGGAAGCCATCCGCGCCATTCTGAACGCCGACCTGATCCTGATGGGACCGGGGAGCCTTTACACAAGCATTCTGCCGAACCTGATGGTGTCCGGCATCCGCAACGCCGTCGCGGCTTCATCCGCCAAGCGCCTTTACATCAGCAACCTGACCTCCCAGCCGGGCGAGACGGACAACATGAGCATCGAGGACCACGCGGATATCATCCTCGATCACCTTCCCGACCGCATGCTGGACGGCGTCATTTGTAATAATTATTATCCTGAAGAACTGCCCGATTATCTAAGCTGGTGTAAAATTACATCCGGAGGGAATTATGGGGTCAGGCTGTTCGAAGAAAGCCTCACCGACGCCAAATGTGTTTGGCACCATGACTCCGCCAAGTTGACCAATTTCATCATCCGCTGTTGGGCGGAGTTGAAAAACGAGCCAAATTAATGATGCTTGAAAGTAATGTGACATCCGTCATATTACACTGTTATCAGGAGGAATTATAAAATGACAGTTAAAGTTGGTATTAATGGTTTCGGTCGTATCGGTCGTCAGGTTCTCAAGGCCCTGACCGAGAATTACGGCAAGGATCTCGAAGTTGTCGCTATCAACGACCTTTTCGACACCAAGGCGAACGCTCATCTCTTCAAGTATGACTCCACCTATGGTACCTTCAAGGGTTCCGTCGATGTTGACGGCAGCGATCTCGTGATCAACGGCAAGAACATCAAGGTCTTCAACGAAAAGAACCCGGCTGACATTCCGTGGGCTGCCAACGGCGTTGACATCGTCATCGAATCCACCGGTATCTTCACCGACGCTCTCGGCGATCCCGCCAAGGGTAAGGCCGGCGCGAACGCCCATATCCTGGGCGGCGGCGCGAAGAAGGTCATCATCTCCGCTCCTGCGAAGAATGAAGACATCACCATTGTCATGGGCGTCAACGATGATCAGTACGATCCGAAGAAGCACAACATCGTTTCCAACGCTTCCTGCACCACCAACTGCCTGGCCCCGGCCGCGAAGATCATCAACGATGCTTACGGTATCGAATACGGCGTTATGACCACCATCCATTCCTACACCAATGACCAGGTCATCCTCGACCAGGGTCATAAGAAGGAAATGCGCCGCTCCCGCGCTGCCGGCCTGAACATCATCCCGACCACCACCGGCGCCGCGAAGGCTGTCGCCCTCGTCATCCCTGAACTGAAGGGTAAGTTCGACGGTTATTCTCTCCGCGTTCCGTCCCCGACCGTTTCCGTTGTCGACTTCGTCTGCACCACCAAGAAGCCCGTTGCCTCCAAAGAAGAAGTCAACGCCCTCTTCCATGAAGCTGCTGCCGGCAAACTGAACGGTATCCTCGGCGTGACCGACGGTACCTTCAAGGATCCGCTTGTCTCCACCGACTTCCGCGGCGATGCCCACTCTTCCACCATCGACTGCCAGTACACCTCCGTCATGGGCACCAACCTGCTCAAGATCGTCTCCTGGTACGACAATGAATGGGGTTATTCCAACCGCGCCTGCGATCTCGCTCTCATGATGGCGAAATCCCTCTAATCAGGTCTTAGATCATTGAATCAAAAGGTGATTGTTTCGGTTTTGCCGCAGCAGTCACCTTTTTTGAAAATATAAGGAAATTTACCATGTTCAATAAGAAGACTGTACGTGATATTGACGTTAAGGGCAAGAAAGTCCTCGTCCGTGTTGACTTCAACGTCCCCCTCAAGGACGGCGCTGTCAGCGATGACACCCGCATCCGCGGCGCCCTGCCGACCATCCAGTACCTGCTGGACAACGGCGCTGCCGTGATCCTCTGCTCCCACCTCGGCCGTCCGAAGGGCGTTGCCGACCCGAAGTACTCCCTGAAGCCGGTTGCCGAATACCTGCAGAAGCTCGTCCCCAACAAGGTTTATTTCGCTGACGACTGCGCCGGTGAATCCGCCGTCAAGGGCGCCGCTGCCCTGAAGCCGGGCGAAATCCTCGTCCTCGAGAACACCCGCTACTATGCCGGTGAAGAGAAGAACGACCTCGGCCTTGCCGAAAAGCTCGCTTCCCTGGCTGACCTCTACGTCAACGATGCCTTCGGCACCGCCCACCGCGCTCACTCCTCAACCGAGGGCGTGACCCACTTCAAGCCCGGTGTCGCCGGCTTCCTGCTTGAGAAGGAAATCCAGTACCTTTCCTCCGCTGTTGAAGACCCGAAGCGCCCGTTCGTCGCTATCCTCGGCGGCGCGAAGATCTCCGATAAGATCGGCGTCATCAAGAACCTGCTCTCCAAGGCCGACAAGGTCCTGATCGGCGGCGGTATGGCCAACACCTTCTTCGCTGCCAAGGGCATCAAGATGGCCGACTCCCTCGTTCAGGAAGAAGCCATCGACACCGCGAAGGAAATCCTCGCCGCGGGTTCCGACAAGCTCGTCCTGCCGGTTGATATGGTCATCGCCGACGCGTTCGACAACAACGCCAACAAGAAGGTCGTTGATGTCGCCGACGTTGAGAACGGCTGGCGTGTTCTGGATATCGGTCCGAAGACCGTTGAACTCTACAGCAAGCTCGTTGCCGACGCTGCCACGGTTGTTTGGAACGGCCCGATGGGCGTCTTCGAAATGCCCGAATTCGCGAAGGGTACCTTCGCTGTCGCTAAGGCTGTTGCCGACTCCAACGCCATCTCCATTATCGGCGGCGGCGACTCCGTTGCCGCGATCCAGCAGTCCGGCCTGGCCTCCAAGGTCACGCACATCTCCACCGGCGGCGGTGCCTCCCTCGAAATGCTCGAAGGCATCCAGCTCCCCGGCGTTGCTGCCCTCGAAGACAAATAAACCAACAGACTGTAAAACAGCCGTCCCA
>CAVCBG010000266.1:0-2933 GCA_963600285.1 Anaerovoracaceae bacterium | reverse complement strand
CGGAGGATGCAGGACAGGCGGTCGTGTTCGGAACAGTCGGCGTAGAGCATGATCTTGTAGCCGGTCTCCGTCTGCTCGATCGGGCCGTAGTAGCCCACCGGGCCGACGGAAATGCCCTTCACCGACTTGTTCAGCTTCGGCAGGGCGGCATTGATCGCGGCGTCGACTTTCGTCAGCTTCTCGGAACCGTCGACTTCAACCTCGACCCAGGCGCGGGTGCGGTTGGAGGAGCGCTGCACGAACTTGGAGATGTCGCTGTTGTTGTAAGTGAGCACCTCGCCGTCTTTGTTGACGAGGCGGGTCTGCTGCAGGCCGATGCTCTGCACGATGCCGGTGAAGCCGTTCACCGTGATCACATCGCCCAGGCGGTACTTACGGGAGACGACCGTCAGCAGGCCGGAGAGGTTATCCTGGATCAGGGTCTTCGAACCGAAGGCGATGATCGCCGTCAAAATACCGGCGGAAGCCGCGAGTTCCTGAACGTTGAAGCCGAGGTTGAACGCGGTGCGCAGGATCGCGAAGAGGAACAGCCCGAGCGAGAAGAGCGAGCCGATGACGCGGATGCGGTTGGCGGTGTCCTCGTCGAACGCCTTCGAGATCGTGCGGATCATCCACATCATCACATTCTGAACGGACATGCAGACGATGAACGTCATGATCGAATGCGCGATGGCGAACATATTGCCGCCGCGGGTCCAATCCCCCTTCAGAATATAGCGGACCGCGTCCGTATTGACCGGATTGCTGCTGAGATAGGAGACGGCAAGGCAGTTCAGAATCACCAGCGAGGCGGCAATGCCCGCGCCGTTCGAAAGCCCGGCCGTCAGGGAAAGGCTCAGGTATTTGGTGTCGAAGTGTTCGTCGGATTTCCGCTCGACCTCGAACATGATCAGCAGCGCGAGCAGCAGCATGAAGCCGCCGACCGTCGCGATGTGCTGCGGGAGGACGCCGTTGCGCATGGAGTAGCAGGCAACCACCGGCTCATAAGACACAGCGTAACCGGCGGAGCCGTCCTCGGTCTCGGCTTCGGTTGAGTAAGCCAGGGCCCAGGTGCCGTTGATCGTCGTGAACTCGAACGTCGCCGGGGCTTTCTCGAACTCGTCCGCCGCCATGAACACCGTCTCCACGCCGTAAATCGTTTTCACGGTGTTCGCGATGTTTTTGAAATCGTACTCGTCGAGCAGGTAATCAATGGACGTGGGCTTCTCCGCCACGAGCAGCATGTCAAGGACCGTAGGCGTCCCGTCCACTTCAATGTCCGTCTCGCCGTTCGACGCGGAGGCATTGACGGCGCCGTCCTCTTCCTCATCCATGACGAGAATGTCGCTGACGGTGCTCTTCTGTCCGGAGTTCTCCGCCACCAAAGCGGCGGCTTTGTCATAATCCGCGGCGTTCAGGTAGAGAATGCTGCCGTCATCGCGCACGTACGCGTAAACATCAAGCGGCACCACCGTCCGCACGGCGTATCCGTCATCCGTCTGAATATACTCCGCGTAGGAGGCCGTCTTGCGGTCGAGGACGTCGATATAGGGCTGATCGTCCTCGTTCAGGCGGCTGATGCTGTAATACCAGTTGTCGCCGTTGGTCGCGACCGTTCGGCCGTTGTGGTTCAGGACGTAGACGTTCGTGAAATCCTGATTGTCCGCCATCGTCCGCAGGCTTTCGCTGTCCGCGAGGGACGTTTCCGGCGCCCCGAATTCATTGAGAACTTGGAGGGAGCCGCCGTCTTCAGCGGCGGTGTAATAGCAGTAGAGGTATCCGCTGTCCGCGGTTTCGGCATTCAGCCCGCCGGCGTTTTCCTGAATCATATAGGCGAGCAGGTTCGCCGAGGCGGTGGAGCGGTCATTCAACAGGCTTTGGCGGGTGTTCGCGATTTTTTCCTGCGAGTCATAATAAAGCTCGAACGCGACCTGCTGGCTTTCGGACATTTCCTTCATGCTGTCGGTGAGGTCCATCAACGAGAGCTCGAAGTACGCCGCCACGGCGTAGCCGCCGATGAAGAGCAGCACCGCGAGGACAACGCTGCCGAGGTAGGCGAGCCGGCTGACGGCATTCGCGGCCGCGGAACGGCAGAAGCTGACCAGCAGGACGATGAAGAGGATCAAGACGATGTACATCACCGCGAGGTAACCCGGCGCGGAGAAGGTGAGGTCGGTGCTGTTCGCGAGGAAGATCGTGAGGTCGCCGTAGCTCTCGGTATTGCTGTGAACCGAGACGACGGTGTAATCTTTCCCTTCGATTGAGATGGCGGCGGAGCCATCATCATAGGTGGTTTGTTTGAAGCGCAGGGTCGCCGTCGGCGTTCCGCTGAGATCGGTGCCGCCGAGCTTCAGGAAGGCGAAGGTGTCCGTCGTGTTATCCACGGCGACGACGAATTTCTCCGACGAAGCGGGATACGCGGAGAGGACATCGGCCAGGGATGTGATCATCCCGGCGGTGGATTTTTTCGTCGCGCGTTCGAAGCAGCCGTACAAAGTATGCCCCGCGCCCGAGAGCCGCTCCGCGCGGCAGGTTTCGCGCGTGTCTCCCGCCGGGATGGCGTAGCTGATGCTCTTATCGAGGTAATGCTTCGCGGAGGCAAAGCGGATGACGTCCTCCGCGTCCGTGACGACGAAGAAGTCCGCCCCGCTGATGGCGCGCACATTCCGGAGCTTGTCATTGCCGAGGGCGATGTTTTCCTCCGAAAGGTCGTCGAGGTCAACATTCTCGAGGGCGCTCACCGCGTCGGCGAAGAGCGCGTCATTCGCCTTTTCGTTCTCCTCGACCAGCTGTTCATACCGCTCGGAGTTCTGTTTCAGCTGGTTGGCGGTATGCTTCAGGAACTCAGAGCCTTGCTGTGTGGTTTCACGCATGAACACCGACACAGTCACCCCGGTCAGCTGGATCACGATCCCGGTGACGCAGACGATGACGAAGATCACAAACAAAACTCT
>CAVCBG010000265.1:0-2960 GCA_963600285.1 Anaerovoracaceae bacterium | reverse complement strand
TTCACCGCGTTTTACATTGAGACCGCTTTAGAGACCGCGGAAGAACCGGAACCGGTTGCGGAACCGGCTGCGGAACCGGCTGCGGAACCGGCTGCCGAAAAGGAAGCGAATGCCTAACATCCGCGTCATTCACGGGAATGACATCGACGCCATCGACGCGGCGGTTGCCGCCGTGGTGAAGGAACAGCGCGACACCGGTCTCGCGGATTTCAACTTGGCCGTCTTCTACGGCAAGGGGCTTTCCGAGAACGATTTCAACACCGCGGTCCTGGCGGCGCCGTTCATGACGGATCACCGCGACGTGATCCTGCATGAACCGCTGGCCATGGCGGGCGGACGGGACGGCAACGCGAAGTTCCTGAAGCTGATCGAAGGCATTCCCGAGACCACGCGGCTTTACCTCGTCATCAAGGACGGGATCGAACGCAAGGATTGGGAGAAGCTCTCGAAGACGTCATTCCTGCGGAAATGGGTCGAGAAGAACCCCGACCGCGCCGAGATCACGACGTATCAGCTCCCCGCCCAGGCGCAGATGCCGGCGTGGATCATGAAGAAGGCGCAGTCGATGGGCGGGAAGTTTGAAGCCTCCGGCGCCGCCGCGCTGGCGGCAGCCATCGGCAACGATACGCAGATGGCCGCGCATGAGATCGAGAAGCTCCTGCTGTACGTCAACTTCAGCCGTGAAGTGGACGCCGGCGACGTTGACGAGCTCGTGCAGGGCGTGACGCAGGTTTCCGTCTTCGACATGGTGGACGCCCTCGCGGTCGGCAATTCCAAAATGGCGCTCTCCAAGCTCCATCAGCTGGAGGAGACGGAAGAAATTCCCCTGATCTTCGCCATGATCGTCCGCCAATTCCGCCTGCTCGTGCAGACCCGCGCCATCCTCGATCGGCGCGGCAATTCGCAGACCGTGCAGAAAGAGCTCGGCCAGGTCTCGTTCGTCGCGGATAAGCTCTGCCGTCAGGCGAACGCCTTCACCTCGGAGAAGCTCAAGGCGATCTATCAGCAGCTGCTGGAGTTCGACTATCAATTCAAGACAAGTTCCTCGGAGCCCACGGCGGCGTTGGACCTCTTCGTCCTCGGTGTTGCCGATCTCCTTAAGAAAAAGTAAATTTGGAGTACAATCATCGGTATGGCAAAATATCTTCTTATCGACAGTCATGAAGACCTGGCTTATGAATCCATGCTCGGCGGGTACGACTACACCCGTTCCGTCGACTACAACCGCAAGCACAACCGCGGCACGGAGCCTTTTGAATGCATGGTCGGCTGGCCCGAACTGCAGGAAGCCGGGACGGCGATCGCCTTCTCGACGGTGTTCATCAGCCCGGATGTCCCCGGCGACAAGGATCATACTTACGGTGAGACGATGTGGAGCAACCGCGATAACTTCCACGCCGCGGCGATGACGCAGCTGGATTTCTACGACCGGCTCGCGGGCGAGCATCCGGACAAATACCGCCGTATTTTCACCCGCGCCGACTATGACGAAGTGATGAAGAACGCCGCCCAAGGCGAGCATCCCATCGGCCTCGTCACCCTGCTCGAAGGCTGCGAAGGCCTCCGCTCCTGGGAAGACCTCGAGCTCTACCGCGAGCGCGGCGTGCGCCTGATCGGCCCGGTCTGGGCGGGCGGACGCTGGTGCGCCGGTACGAAGACGAACAACCTGGTCGTCAAAGACGCCTTCACGGATGAGGGTTACGAACTGCTCCGCCGCATGTCCGCGTTGGACTTCGTGCTCGACATTTCGCACATGAAGAACGGCAGCGCCATGGACGCGCTGAACGCTTACGACGGCATCGTCTGCGCCTCCCACGCGAACTGTTACGCGCTGACGGAAGGCCTGCCGTATGAACGGATGCTGAAGGACGAGACCATCCGCGAACTCATCGCCCGCGACGGCGTGATGGGCGTGATCCCCTTCAACTCCTTCCTGAACGCCGACTACGAACGCATGAAGCTGCCGCGCGAGGCGGTTACGCTGAATGACGTCGCCAATCACATTGACCACATCTGCCAGATCGCGGGCGACTCCCGCCATGCCGCGATCGGCTCCGATGCCGACGGCGGGTTCGGCTATCCCGACATTCCGTACGAGATGAACGACATGAGCGACCTGCCGAAACTGGCGGACGTGCTCGCGGACCGCGGCTATTCCGAGGAGGACATCGCGAACGTCTTCCACGCCAACTGGCAGCGGATCTTGGAAAGGGCTTTGAAATGAGTGAAGAGAGCGTAATCGAAAAAACCGAAACCGAAGCCGCCGTGACCGCGGAAGCGCAGGCCGCTGAGACCGCTGCCGAACCGACTGTGCCGGAAGAAGAGCAGCCGGCGCCCGTCCTTTATCCGCGCCGAAGAATTAAGGCCGGTCTGCTGCTGGCGCTGTTCGGCTTCCTGCTCGTCGCTTTGGGCGCCAAGCCCGAATTCTTCGGCATGGACCGCAGCCCGGTGATCGGCTTCGCGCAGACCACCTGCTTCCTCGTCGGCCTCGGCATCATCTGCCTCGGCGGATATTTCTCCCTGCTGAGCTTCTGGCCGCACGGCTACACCACCATCACCGCGGACTTCGGCACCCGTCTGGTCGCGACCGGCTGGCTGATCGCCGTCTTCTCCGGTATGGCGGACGTCTTCGGCATCGGTTCGCACCCGATGAGCGGACTTGTCTACTTCGGCTACCTCCAATCCCTCGGCGTCGAGATCGGCGAGCTCGTGATTGCCGTCGGGTTGATCATGATGGTCATGCCGAAGCACTCCTCCCTGCATCTGAAGCCGGAGGATAATGTGAAGAAGATTGATATGAGACAGTGAGAAGTTAGGAGTGAGGAGTTAGGAGTTATTGAAAGAGTGCGGCGAGCCGCACTCTTCCTTGTTTAAAACGCTTCGCGAAGGGGAGCGGGTGTGCAGGTCACCTCATCCACCGCGGAGCGGTCCCCCTTCCCCTCGAGGGGAAGGACATAACG
>CAVCBG010000264.1:0-2964 GCA_963600285.1 Anaerovoracaceae bacterium | reverse complement strand
CTCTTTCGGGTCAATTTCCGCTGCCATATTTTTTCTCTCTCAATACTTCGCACAGCCGCGTCAGCACGCGGACGTTATGGATCGTCGCGAGACGCGGGAAAAGGGAATCGTTCATCTTGAAAAGGTGCCGCAGGTAGCCGATGGAATAGCGTTGGCAGACCGGGCAGTCGCAGTCGGGCATGATCATGCGGTCGCTGCGGATGTATTTCTCGTCGTTGATGTAAAGGTACTTCAGCCATTTATCATCGCTGAAATCGCCGCGGTTCGGGTCAAACGAATAGAGCCGCCCGTGGCGCGCGTCCCGTGTGGGCATGGCGCAGTCGAAGATCTCATACCCGAGGTCGAAGCACTTGGCGACGTTCTCGGGATGCCCGATGCCCAGGGCGTGAATGGGGTACTCCCGCGGGATCAGTTCGCGGGTGTAGGACAGGATATCGTAGAGCAGGTTGCCGTCGGAGTCCAGCGGCCAGCCGCCGAAGCCGAAGCCGTCGAATCCGATCTCCAGCAGTTCCTCCGCGCAGCGTTTGCGCAGCTCAAAGGAGCCCCCGCCCTGAACGACGCCGAAGATCTTCGGGCGGATCTCATTCTCGCCGTATTTCTTCTGCTTGACGAGGCGGTCGAATTCCTTCCGGCAGCGCTTGGCCCAGGCGATGGTGCGCTCCACGGACTTCAGCTGTTCGTCCGCGTCATCGTCCACATGGGTGCATTGGTCCAGGCAGATGACGACATCCGTGCCGAACGACATCTGCAATTGGACGGTCTTCTCCGGGGTGAACTGGATCTTGCGGCTGCTGCCTTCGGGATAGAAGACGAAGCCGTCCTCATTCATCTTGCCGAATGAAGCGTTCTCGCGGATGAGGGAGAAGGCCTGAAAGCCGCCGGAATCCGTGATGATCGGGCGGTTCCATCCGCTCATGCGGTGCATGCCCCCGAGGGACTGCACGACGAGGCTGCCGGGCTTCTGCATGAGGTGGAAGGTGTTCATGACGAGGCCGTTCACGCCGGAGGCTTCGAGGTCGCCCGCGTCAACGGCGCGGACCATGCCGTAAGTGGCGTCCGGGAGGTAGACGGGGTAGAGGAGCTTGCCGTGGGGCAGCTCAAGGCCGGGACAGGTGTTCGGATCGATCATGGGATGTAAATCTGCGTCCCCGGCGTAAGGGGTTCGCCGAGCTTCATGTCGTTCCCTTCGGCGATGGCTTCGGGGCGGACGTTGCCGTACGCGCAGGCGATGGAGAACATGGTGTCGCCGGACTGCACGACGTAATAGGCCGGGTGGCGCTGGAGAATGACGTTGCCGTAGCCGTCGGTCATCTTCCACTGCTGCGCGGACTTCGGCAGGGTGATCACGCTGCCGGTGCCGGCGTCGCTGACGTCTTCGAGGTTGTTGACCTGAAGCAGCTGGGAGACGCTGATGCCGAAGCGGCGGCCGAGGCAGACAATGTCCTCGCCCTCCTGCAGGGTGTAGGTCGTCTGACCGCTCTCATTCGTGCCGTAGGGATTGACCGCGGTGAACTCCTGCGCGACGGTCGGGATGGTTACCGGCTGGGCGGGAGCGGGTTCGGCGGTCGGCTCCGCGAAGGGATCTTCGTCCGCGTCAAAGGAGACGGAGACGGTGACGTCTTCATCCGTGGAGGCGGATTCGTCGGACGCGATCTCGCCGACTTCCGCGAAGTACGGGTCGTCGGCCAGGGAGCTTGACTGCGCGGTGTCGGCGCTTTTCTCTTCGGAAGCGCTTTCGTCGGAGACGGAAACGGAGACGGACGTGTCGGCGCTCTCCATGCCGAGGGCGTCCTGGATTGCCTCAATGCGCCCGGCTTCGGGCGTGACCTGAGACAGCGGTTTGAAGGGTTCGTACTGCTCCCCGCCGCAGCCCGCAAGCAGCAGGATCAGCGCGGCAAGGAAGGGGATCAATTTCTTGCTCATGGTTCTCTCTCCTCAATTCAATTCGTGCGCTCAGCGGACTTCAAGCCCGGTCTGACTGATCTTCACGATGAAACTGTTCACTTCGGCGTGATGCTTCCGCACCTCGGCCTCCATGATGTCCAGGTACGGCTTCGCGTCCCCGGTGGTGAAGGCGATCACCCCCGGACCCGCGCCGGAGATGCCGGACGCGGCGCCCGCTTCATGGGCGGCCTTGGCGGCGTCCTCAATGCCCGGGATCAGGGCGAAGCGGTAGGATTGATGCAGGCGGTCCTGCATGCCGCGGCGGAGCAGTTCCAAGTCGCCGTTCTTGAGCGCCTCGATGACCATCAGCGTGTGGCTGATGTTGAAAATGGCGTCCGCGAGCGGGACCGACTTCGGCAGCGCCTTCCGCGCGTCGGCGGTCAGCAGATTGAAGACCGGCACGACCACGGCCATGTTCCATTCCGCCACCGGATGCCGGCAGACGATGATCTCACCGTCCTCCTCCATCGCCGCGGAGACGAATCCGCCGTAAATGGCGGGCGCGGCGTTGTCCGGGTGATGCTCAATGGCGGTCGCGGCCTTCAGCAGGGCTTCATTGTCCATGCCGAGCCGACCGTATTCATTCGCCGCGGCGAGACCGATCACGACCGCGGTCGAGCTTGACCCCAGCCCGGAGCCCATCGGGACATTGTTGCGGCAGTGAATCCGCATCCCGGTCGGGACTTCGACGCCGTGATCGAGCAGGGTATCCGCGAAGGTGGTGTAAATCAAGTTGTCGCGCGGGTCCGCGGAAGTCAGGCGGTTGAATCCCTCGATCTCAACGCGGAGTTCGTCTCCGCCGAAGGAGAACTCGGCCTCATTGCAAAGTGTCAGTGCCATGCCCAGGCAGTCGAACCCGGGTCCGATATTGGCTGTCGTCGCGGGTACGCGGACGGTGAATGAATTCATATCTCGCCTCATTTCTTTAAGGTCATCGCGGCGCCCATTCGTCGGCGCAATTCTATCCTTAATAATTCTAATATAGAACCGCGGTTTTTGAGGAAATTGGGGAAAAGAGAG
>CAVCBG010000263.1:0-2965 GCA_963600285.1 Anaerovoracaceae bacterium | reverse complement strand
TGCGGGAGCAGTAGAGTCGATCCACCGTACAGAGAATGGGGACGCGGCTGAGAACCCCTCGGCAATCCGATCCCTCGAAGTCGCCCGCCGTTGTTGACCGAAGAAAGCGAATTCTTCGCCGTAGACCGGTCCGGCACAGTCCGTTACCACGCTGCCCGAGCGCGCGGATCCTATCCGCGAATTGAGGTGGTACCGCGGAAGACATTACGGCTTTCGTCCTCAGACGGACGAGAGCTTTTATTTTTTAACCATCGGAGTGTTTCATGACGAAAGAACTGCCAAAGACTTATGACTTCAAAGCAACCGAACAGAAAATGTATCAGTGGTGGGAAGATCAGGGTTATTTCAAGCCCATCAACGACCCGAAATCCATCAACCACGACCCCGATCACAAGCCGTACGTGATCTCCATCCCCCCGCCGAACGTCACCGGCGAACTGCACCTCGGCCACGCCATGTTCGTCTCCATGGAAGACCTCATGATCCGCTATCACCGCATGAAGGGCATCCCGACCCTGTGGATCCCGGGCACCGACCATGCCGGTATCGCGACCCAGATGCTCGTCGAACGCGCCCTCAACAAAGAAGGCATCAAGCGCGAAGAGCTCGGCCGTGAAAAATTCATCGAAAAGACCTGGGAATGGAAGAAGAAGTACCACGACCGCATCGTCGCCCAGATCCGACGCCTCGGCGCCTCCTGCGACTGGGACCGCGAACGCTTCACCCTCGACGAAGGCCTTTCCGTCGCCGTCCGCGAAGCCTTTGTCCGCCTGTACGAAGAAGGCCTCATGTACCGCGGCTCCCGCATCGTCAACTGGTCCCCGAAGCTCAAGACCGCCGTTTCCGACCTCGAAGTCGAATACAAGTCCGAGCCCGGCTTCCTCTATCACTTCAAATATATGCTCGCGGACGGCTCCGGTGAATACCTCCCCGTCGCGACCACCCGTCCCGAAACCATTCCGGGCGACGCCGCTGTCGCCGTTCATCCGGAAGACGACCGCTATAAGAAGTACGTCGGCAAGAAAGTCCTCGTCCCCATCAGCGGACGCGAGATCCCCGTTATCGCCGACGAGTATGTTGACCGCGAATTCGGTACCGGCGCCCTGAAGATCACCCCGGCCCACGACCCGAACGACTACAAGATCGGCAAGAAATTCAACCTGCCCGAGATCAACATCATGACCCAGGACGCTCACATGAACGAGAACGCCGGCAAGTACGCGGGCATGGACCGCTTCGACTGCCGCAAAGCCATCTGGGCGGACATGAAAGAAGCCGGCCTCGTCATCAAAGAAGAGCCGTACCAGATGTCCATCCCCCACTCCCAGCGCTCCGGCGAAGTCATTGAGCCGATGATCTCCCAGCAGTGGTTCGTCAAGATGGAATCCATCGCCGCCCCGGCCCTCGAAGCCGTCCGCAGCGGTGAGATCAAGATCATCCCCGAACACTTCACCAAAGTTTATTACAACTGGCTCGAGAACATCCAGGACTGGTGCGTCAGCCGTCAGCTGTGGTGGGGTCACCGCATCCCCGTTTGGTACTGCAAAGACTGCGGCGAGATGATGGTCTCCCGCACCGACATCCACGAATGCACCAAGTGCCACAGCCATAACGTCGAGCAGGATCCCGACGTCCTCGACACCTGGTTCTCCTCCGGGCTGTGGCCGTTCTCAACCCTCGGCTGGCCGGAAGAGACCCCCGACTTCAAGTACTTCTACCCGACCTCCATGCTCGAGACCGGCTACGACATCCTCTTCTTCTGGGTCGCCCGCATGATCATGGGCGGTCTGCACTTCACCGGCAAAGTCCCGTTCACCGAAGTCTACCTCCACGGCCTCGTCCGCGATGAACACGGCGAAAAGATGTCCAAGACCAAGGGCAACGTCGTCGACCCGCTCATCGTCATGGACGAACTCGGCACCGACGCCCTCCGCTTCACCCTGCTCGTCGGCTCCACCCCGGGCAACGACACCAACCTTTCCGTCAAGAAAGTCGAAGCCAACCGCAACTTCGCCAACAAACTGTGGAACGCCGGCCGCTTCGTTATCGGCGCCCTGGACAAGGCCCCCGATCACGCCGAAGGAGAAATTGAACTCACCCTCGCCGACCGTTGGATCTGGTCCCGCCTGCAGGAACTCATCAACTCCGTCGAACGCCTCTTCGCCACCCATCAGTACGGCGAAGCCGGCCGCCAGATCTATGACTTCTTCTGGGGCGAATACGCCGACTGGTACCTCGAGATCGCCAAGATCCAGCTCAACGAAGGCGGCGACCGCGCGTTCAGCACCGCCCGCATTCTCATCCGCGTTCTCGACACCTGCCTGCGGCTGCTGCATCCCTTCACCCCGTTCGTGACCGAAGCCCTGTGGGGTCATGTTAAGGAAGCCGCCATCGAGAAGGGCGAAGCCTTCGCCCCCGCCAACGGCTGGGAAGACGCCCTCATCATCGCCAAATGGCCGGAAGCCGACGGCACCGATGACCGCGAAGCCGTTGCCGCCCTCGACAACATCCGCGAAGTCATCCGCACCATCCGCAACATGCGCACCGAGCAGAAAGTCGAACCCGGCAAACGCATCGAAGCCGTCATCGCCGCCGGTGACAAGACCGCCGCGTTCAACGAACTCAAGCACGCCATCGCGAACCTCGCCTTCCTTGACGAGAGCAAGCTGCGGATCGACTCCGCCGTCTCCGAGAACCTCCCCGACATGGTCTCCACCGCCGTGTCCGGTGTTGAGCTCTATCTGAAGCTGCACGACAGCATCGACGCCGACAAAGAACGCGCCCGCCTCGAAGCCGAGCTCAAAGACGTCAACGCCCAGGTCGAACGCCTCGAGAAGCTCCTCGGCAGTGCCTTCGCCGAAAAAGCCCCGGCCGCCGTCGTTGACAAAGAGCGCGCCCGCCTGGCCCAGTTCAAAGAAACCGCCGCCAGCCTCACCGCGCAGATCAATAACCTGTAAAACAAAAC
>CAVCBG010000262.1:0-2971 GCA_963600285.1 Anaerovoracaceae bacterium | reverse complement strand
GTTGTCCCCGCCGTTGATCGGATAAAACGGGATCGTGCTGTTCGGCGGGTAATAGGGCTGCTGCTGGTTATTCTGATTCTGCGGAGCCGGCTGATTATTTTGGAAGAGCGGGAGCGGATAAAGCCCCGCGTCCGCGGATACCGTCGCGGCGGCCGCAAGGATGGTGATTACAAGAAGGAAAAGGATCGTCTTTTTCATCGTGGTTGCCTCTTTTCTCAATGAGAGCGCCGGACGTTGTCCGCGGCTTTCAAGTTCATATCCATTAAACCATCAATCGGCCGAAAAAGTTCCCTGATTTTTATCACATTCATCAAAAAAGGGGCGTCCCTTTCGGAACGTCCCTTCATTATGTTGATGATTTACTTCAGGCAGCGCATGGCGTTGAGAATGGCGATCACCGTCACGCCGACGTCCGCGAAGACCGCGAGCCACATGTTCGCGACACCGAAGGCGGCGAGGATGAGGACGATGATCTTGACGGCAAGGGCGAACCAGATGTTCTCATAAGCGATGCGGAGCGTCTTCTTGGCGACTTCAATCGCCTTGACGATGTCCGACGGTTTATCGTTCATCAGGACAACGTCCGCGGCTTCAATGGCGGCGTCGGAGCCCATCGCGCCCATGGCAATGCCAACATCCGCGCGGGTCAGGACCGGGGCGTCATTGATGCCGTCGCCGACGAAGGCAGTCTTCGCGCCGTCCGGCTCAGCCTTGATGATCTGATCAACGATCTCGACCTTGTTCTGCGGCAGCAGTTCCGCGTGCAGTTCGTCAATCCCGAGCTGGGCGGCAATGGCTTCCGCGGTTTCGCGTTTGTCGCCGGTGAGCATGACGGTCTTGGTGATGCCGCGCTTCTTCAGCTCGCGAATGGCCTCGGCGGAGTCTTCCTTCACGGTGTCGGAGATGACGATGTGACCGGCATAGTGTCCGCCAATCGCGACGTGGACGATCGTACCTTTGATCTCGCATTCGTGGACATCGGGGACGTTGTATTCGTTCATCAGGCGCGTATTGCCGGCGAGAACCTCTTTCCCATCGATGACGGCGCGGATGCCGCGGCCGGAGAGCTCTTCCACCTTTTCAATGCGGCTGTTGTCAAGCTCTTTGCCGTAAGCGTTCTTGATCGACATAGCGATCGGATGCGTCGAATAGGCTTCCGAATAAGCGGCGTGTTCCAGCAGCTCGGCTTCACCGATGTGATCCGGGTGCACCGCGGTCACGGAGAAGGTGCCTTTGGTCAGCGTGCCGGTCTTATCGAAGACGATCGTCTTGACCTGAGCCAGCGCTTCAAGGTAGTTGGAACCCTTGACCAAGATGCCTTTGCGGGAGGCCGCGCCGATGCCGCCGAAGAAGCTCAGCGGGACGGAGATCACGAGCGCGCACGGGCAGGAGACTACCAGGAAGATCAGCGCGCGGTGGACCCATTCGCTCCAGCTCTGTTTGAAGAGCAGCGGCGGAATGATGGCGAGCAGCACAGCGGAGATAACGACCGTCGGGGTGTAGACCTGCGAGAAGCGGGTGATGAAATTCTCGGAGCGGGACTTATTGTCGGAGGCGTTCTCCACCAGTTCAAGAATGCGCGCCACGGTAGACTCACCGTAAGGCTTCGTCACGCGGATCTTCAGCACGCCGTTCAGGTTCACGGAACCGCTGTAGATGTCATCGCCGACCTTCACGCTCTGCGGCACGGATTCACCGGTCAGCGCGGCGGTATCCAGGCGGGACTCGCCTTCCTCGACCACACCGTCCAACGGAACCCGTTCGCCCGGCTTGACGAGGATCAGGTCATTGACCGCGATCTCTTCGGGGTCGACTTCCTCAATCTCATCGCCGTTGACGCGGTTCGCGTACTCAGGGCAGAGGTCCATCATCGCGGCAATGGATTCGCGGGAGCGTCCCACGGCGTAATCCTGGAAGAACTCGCCGACCTGATAGAAGAGCATAACGGCGACAGCCTCCGCGAAATCGCCCAAGGCCAGCGCGCCGAAGGTGGCGACGGTCATCAGGAAGTTCTCATCGAAGACCTGTCCGTGAAGGATGTTCGTGAACGCCTTGCGCAGCACTTCCCAGCCGACGGTCAGATAAGAGACCATATAAATCGCGGCCTGAACCCAAAAGGCAGCCGTCTCCGGGAGGAAGTTCGACCAGGGGACGAACTTCGCGACGAGGAATAAGACAGCGGCGATGATGATCTTCTTCAGATTGCGTTTCTGTTTCTTGCTCATGGATGCCTCCAAAGAGAAAAGGGTGCGGAACTTCGCCCGCCCGGTAAATGTTATTTGAGAATGATTTCGCAGTCGGGCTCGATCTTCGAGCAGGTTTCAACAACGGTCTTCATCAGCGCGTCGATGTCGGCTTCGTCGGTTTCAATGGTCATCTTCTGCATCATGAAGTTGACGGAGGCGTTCTTGATGCCCGGGATCTTCTTGATGCCGGCTTCCATCTTCGCGGCGCAGTTCGCGCAATCCAGATCCTTCAGTTTATAAACCTTTTTCATTGTTCGACTCCTTATTTTCCAAATTACTCAAGAATATGATCCATCCCCATGAAGAGGATCGTTTTTACGTGTTCATCCGCCAGAGCGTAGAAAACGCTCTTGCCTTCGCGGCGGGCCTTCACCAGGCGGGACTGCTTCAAGATTCGCAGCTGATGCGAAACAGCGGACTGGGTGACGTCCAGCGCTTCGGAAATATCGCAGACGCACATCTCACCGGAGATCAGCGTATACAGGATGCGGATGCGCGTCGTATCGCTGAAATTCTTGAAAAGGTCGGCCAAGTCGGCCAAATTCTCTTCATCCGGCTGCGCGGAGCGCGCCTTGTCGACCGCGTCCATGTGCACATGCCGTTCGTCACAGATTTCAAATTCTTCCGGTTCTTTCATATCAACCTCGCAACATATGTTCATCTGTTCATAAGTATAGTCTTTCCGGAGATAAAGTCAATAGGGAAATGATTAATATGACATATGA
>CAVCBG010000261.1:0-2980 GCA_963600285.1 Anaerovoracaceae bacterium | reverse complement strand
CGTGAACTTGATGTCGACGCCGCCCTTCCCTTGATCGAGTCCGCCGCGCAATCCGGCGTGAACCGGGAAGTCGACCTTCCCATCAACGCAACCGCCGAACCGGCGGGGAACCTTTTCAACCTGGAGCTGATGTTGAAATCCGTCATGGATCAATACCAGGACGAAGGCCAGGTCACGGAAATCTACCTCAGCGACCCGTCCGTGAACGAGACATTCGACATCGCGCGGATGAACTACACGGATGTCGTGCCGGAGATCGCGTTCACCGCGGCCTCCACCATGAAGCTGCCGATCATGATCGCCTCTTACGCGCGCATGGACGAAGCGCCGAGTACGCTCATTCAGCGCCAGCTGCGGAAGATGATCACCGAGTCCAAGAACGACGAGACCGACTGGATGATGGAAAACGTCATCGGCGGGGAACGCGCGCCGCTCACGGTCACGGAGGACATGCAGAAGCTCGGGATGAAGAACTCCTTCCTCGCGGGTTACTTCTACCTCGGCGCGCCTTTGCTGGACCTGGTCACGACGGAAGCGAACTCCCGCACGGACATCAACCTGAATCCGGACGTCTACAACCAGACGACCGCCAAAGACATGGGGACGCTGATGGACGCGCTCTACCGCTGCGAGCAGGACGGGAGCGGACTGCTGGCGGAGGTTTACGAAGGAAAAGTCACGCAGGATGAGTGCAAAGAGATGATCCAACTGCTGAAGGACAACCACCTGCCTTATCTGATCACCGCCGGCGTTCCGGACTCCGTCGAGGTCGCGCATAAACACGGCTGGATCGAGGAGAACGACGGTCTGCTTCACACGATGGGCAACATCGCGACGGTTTACTCTCCGGGCGGGAATTACATTCTCAGCATTTACACCTGGCATCCGGATAATCTCGTATTCGATGAAGGGAATACGCTCTTTATGCATCTTTCCGCGGCGGTTTACGGTTACTTTAATCCGGAAACCGATTTACAATGATATAAAAGGGAGCCATTCACATGAAAGTTCTGTTTTTCTATGTTTTCACAATCGTCGCGGCCGTTTACGCGCTGCTGTTTCCGAACGCTTCAGCGAACACTTCCGTGGAAGCCACTTCGACTGCCGATAATACCGCCGCCGTGAGCCCGACCGCGACATCCGGACCGAATACAAGACCGGCCGCGGTGCCCGAGGTGGAGGCCGTGTCGTCCGCGCCGGCTGCCGCTGTGGAGCCGACCGAGGTGCCGTTCGATGACCCGATCGCGGAATTCGGCGAACCGAAAGTTCAAGAGACCTTCGACCAAGGTTCGACGGGGTTCGGACTGGGCGCCGGGCTGAATGACGAAGATTACATCCGTTACATCACGACGAACAACAAGGTCACCATCGAGCCGAAGATGAACAACGGCTGGGTGTCCTGGCGTCTGCGTCCGCCGGTCATCACGGACGGCGCCGCCGAGATGGATATTTCCTTCACGACCTGCGCCCGCGGCGACCGCACCGGCATTCTCATGCGCTCCGAGAATTACACCGACGGCAAGGGCTATTACTTCTCCCTCGCCTGCGAAGGGACGCTGTCGATCTACCGCGACACGGTCCTGCTGAACAGCATGGACGTCAGCGACGTCTTCAAGAACGCCTCCGGCGATGTCAACCATCTCGAGGCCATCGTGAAGGGCGATACGCTGACCGCGGTCCTGAATGACGCCGCCGTCCTCACCGTGGAAGACAACACCTACGACGAAGGCTTCTGCGGGTTCTTCACCGCGCCGCAGGGACAGAACACCCTGACCATGTCCATCAGCGCGTTCAACCTCTACTACAACGAAAATTGACCTATGGAAAACCGCCGTGCTTTGATTGACGAATTGATTGACGCGGCGGTCGCTTCCGTACAGCCCGAAAATTTCATACCGCGGGTCGTCAAGGTCGAGGGCAGCTCCGCTGTCATCGGCGGGACGGCCTGCGATTTTTCTTCCTTTGACCGGGTGTATACCGCCGCGGTCGGGAAGGCGGCTGTCGGAATGACCGAGGCGCTGGACCGCCTGATCGGGGATCACGTCACCGAAGGCATCGTCCTCGCCAAGCACATCCCCGAGCGGACTTCGCTGCCGGCGAAGTACCGCGTGATGAACGGCGGGCATCCCGTCCCGACCGAGGACAGTGTCCGCGGCGGGCAGGCGGTGCTGGAGCTGCTCGAACGCGCGGGGGCGGATGACCTCGTGATCTTCCTGATCTCCGGCGGCGGGTCCGCGTTGATGACCGCGCCGATCAACGGCATCGACTTGGCAACCTATCAGCGCTTCAACGAACGGATCCTCGGCTGCGGTGCCGACATCAAGGAGTTCAACACCCTGCGCAAGCATCTGGACGCGGTCAAGGGCGGACGCCTGGCACAGGCAGCCGCGCCCGCGAAGCAGATCACCATCATCCTCTCCGATGTCGTCGGCAGCCCCGTTGACATCATCGCCTCCGGCCCGACCGTACCCGACCCCGGCACCTTCGCGGACGCCGCGCGGATCATCGAGAAATACAGCGGCGGGACGGAATTCCCGAAGGAGATCGTGGACACCATCCGCCTGGGATGTGAAGGGAAGCTCCCCGAAACGTTGAAAGCCGAAGACCCCGCCTTCGCCGCGTCCGAGATCATCCTCGCCGCGGAGAACCGCACCGCCGCCTACGCCGCCGCGCGGAAGGGACGGGAGCTCGGACTGGACGCGCAAGTGATCAACACCCGCGTCACCGGCGAAGCTTCGCGGATCGGCGCGCTGCTGCCGTCGTTCTTCTCCGAAATGAAACGCCCCGGGCTGCTGGTATTCGGCGGGGAGACGACCGTTCATATTCACGGGAAGGGGCTCGGCGGCCGCAATTTGGAAACCGCCCTCGGCGCCGTCCGCGGGATGGCCGAATACCCGGACTGCGCCTTGGTCACCCTTGCCACCGACGGCGAAGACGGCCCGACCGACGCCGCGGGTGCCATCGTAACCGCTGACACCCT
>CAVCBG010000260.1:0-2980 GCA_963600285.1 Anaerovoracaceae bacterium | reverse complement strand
AAAATCGAAGAGAGCAGCATGGGCAAAGCCCACGCTGCTCTCTTTCAATAACTCCTAACTCCTCACTCCTAACTCCTCACTCATTCGGCGCGGATTCCGCGCCGAATGTCATATATTGAACGTGAATAATTGAATTATTTGTTATGATATTTAAATCACGCCCGGCTTGCTTTTTTGTCCCGGGTTCGTAGATATAAGGAAAAAGCATGAAAAAGAACATTGTCGAAAAAATCCCGACCGCGAACGCGGATCTGCCGGAACGAATCGGTCGGCTGAATGAACTCGCCTACAACCTTTGGTGGGCTTGGAATCCGGACGCGATCAACCTTTACAAATCCCTCAACCACAACCTGTGGGACACCGTCTCGCACAACCCGGTCGAACTGCTTCAGTCCATCTCCCTGAATGTCCTGCGCAGCGCCGCCGAGGACCCGGAATACCTCGCGAACTACGACAAGGTCATGGCCGACTTTGACGCTTACATGAACAGCACCGACACCTGGTTCCACCGCAATTACCCGAACATGAAGGACAAGGCCATCGCCTATCTTTCCTTTGAGTTCGGCCTCCACGAATCCATCCCCGCCTATGCCGGCGGTCTCGGCATTCTGGCCGGCGACCACCTGAAGGAATCCTCCGACATGGGCCTGCCGCTGAACGCCATCGGCTTCATCTACAACCAGGGCTATTTCGTTCAGAAGATCAGCGAAGACGGCTGGCAGGAAACCTCCAACTTCTACCTCGACTTCAACAAACTGCCGATCATCCCGCTGTACTACGAAGACGGCCGCAAGGTCATGATCTCCGTCAACCTGCCGGGCCGCGACATCCACGCCCGCATTTGGAAGATCCAGGTCGGCCGCAACTCCCTCTACCTGATGGATACCACCATCGATGAGAACAGCCCCTACGACCAGCAGTTGACCGCGAAGCTTTACACCGCGGACCTCGACACCCGCATTTCCCAGGAGATCCTCCTCGGTATCGGCGGCGTCCGCCTGATGCGCGAACTCGGCATCAACCCGAACGTCTGGCACATGAACGAAGGCCACGCCGCGTTCCTTTCCCTCGAACGCTGCCGCGAGATCGTCGCGTCCGGCAAGACCTTCGAAGAAGCCGCGGAAATCGTCCGCAAGAACGACGTCTTCACCACCCATACCCCGGTCCCGGCCGGCAACGACCGCTTCCCGATGTGGCTGATGGAAAAGTACTTCAGCAAGATGTGGGGCGAGCTCGGCCTGACCTCCGAACAGTTCCTCGACCTGGGCAAGGAAACCACCACCTGGGGCGACCAGTTCACCATGCCGATCCTGGCCCTGAAGCTCTCCGAACGCTCCAACGGCGTCTCCAAACTTCACGGCGAAGTTTCCCGCGCCATGTGGCACTTCCTGTGGCCGGACCGCAAGGTTGAAGAAGTCCCGATCAGCCACGTCACCAACGGCGTCCACAGTCACACCTGGGTTTCCCGCCGCATGGGTATGGTTTTCGATCAGTACCTCGGCACCGAATGGCGCGACAACCTCGACGACGTTGAGATGTGGAAGAAAGTCGAAGACATCCCGGACGAAGTTCTGTGGGAAGTCCGCCGCCATCAGAAGCGCCAGCTGAACAGCTACATCGCCCGTTCCGCGCGCCGCGTCTGGGTCACCGGATCCAAGCACCCGGTCCAGATCATCGCCGGCGGCGTCCTGCTTGAGCCGGATGCCCTGACGATCGGCTTCGCCCGCCGCTTCCCGACCTACAAGCGCGGCAATTTGATCCTGCGCGATTATGAACGCCTGCTCCGCCTGCTGAACAACACCGACCGCCCGGTTCAGTTCGTGTTCTCCGGCAAGGCTCACCCGGCCGATGAAGCCGGCAAGCTCATCCTGCAGCAGCTCTACCGCGCCATCAAAGACGCCCATACCGGCGGCCGCATGGTCTTCCTTGAAGACTACAATATGGATATCGCCCGTCATCTGGTCTCCGCGTGCGACGTTTGGATGAATACACCCCGCCGCCCGATGGAGGCGTCCGGTACCTCAGGTATGAAAGCGGCCATGAACGGCGCGCTGAATTTCTCCGTACTTGACGGCTGGTGGGCTGAAGGTTACAATGGCAAGAACGGCTGGGCTATCGGTACCGAGCAGGAATACGACTCCACCGAAGCTCAGGATGACGCCGACGCGCTGTCCCTCTACGAGACCCTCGAGAACGAGATCGTCCCGCTGTACTATGACCGCAAAGATATCGCGGCCCCGTCCAAGGGCTGGATGAAGATGATGAAGAACGCCATCTCCACCCTGTCCCCGATGTACAGCACCCGCAGAATGGTCGGCGACTACGTCCGCAATATGTATATCCCCGCGATGGAAGAAGAGGAAGACCTCTGATCCCATCACGAATTCAATAACGTCAGCCGGGGACAACATCCCCGGCTCGTTTTTTATCGGGACGCGGACACCGTTTAATTCACTCGAAAGGAGAATATTATGACGAATTTTATCAACTCTTTGACCCCGGAGGTCATCCTCGGAGGCTTGATGATATTTTTCCTCCGAACTATGGATATGAGCATGGACACGCTCCGTGTGCTTTTTGTGGTGCGCGGTAAGAAGTCGATTGTATGGTGCCTCGGCGTTGTGCAGTCCGTGATTTACATTACCGCCATCAGCTCCGTGCTGAGCGGCGACAAGAATCCGTTCACCATCCTCTGCTACGCCTGCGGTTTCGCGACCGGCAACATCTTCGGTATGTTCCTGGAAGAGAAGCTGGCGGTCGGCTTCCGTGAGATCAGCGTGATCTCCCAGAACGACGGCGAACAGATCGCGGCCAAGCTCCGCGACGCCGGCTACGGCGTGACCGAGATGTACGGCGAAGGCCGCGACGGCGTGGTGACGATCGTCCGCACCAACGTCAAGCGCAAGCAGGCGTCCGAAGTGCTCAAGATCGTGGGTGACATCGACCCCAAGGCCTTCGTGACGCAGAATGACTTCGTGCC
>CAVCBG010000259.1:0-2985 GCA_963600285.1 Anaerovoracaceae bacterium | reverse complement strand
AACATATGGAAAATTCATTGCGCGTCGTCGGGGCGCGCGGGCATAATCTGAAAAACGTCACCGTGGAGATCCCGCGGGATAAGCTCGTGGTGATCACGGGGCTTTCCGGGTCGGGCAAGTCCTCCCTGGCGTTCGACACCATCTTCGCCGAAGGGCAGCGCCGTTACGTCGAGTCGCTCTCCTCGTACGCCCGTCAGTTCCTCGGGCAGATGGATAAGCCCGAAGTGGACGTCATCGAGGGACTCTCCCCGGCGGTCTCGATTGACCAGAAGGGTACCTCCCGCAACCCGCGTTCAACCGTCGGCACCGTCACCGAAATTTACGACTATCTCCGTCTGCTCTTCGCCCGCGTCGGCATCCCGCACTGCCCGGTCTGCGGCCGTGTGGTGTCGCGCCAATCCTCCGAAGAGATCACGAACACCGTCGCGGCGCTCCCCGAAGGCAGCCGCGTCATGATCCTCGCGCCGATCGTCCGCGCCCGCAAAGGCACCTATCAATCGGTCCTCGAGGACATCCGCAAGGGCGGCTTCGTCCGCGTGCGCGTGGACGGAACGGTGTACTCCGTTGACGATGAGATCAGCCTCGACCGCTACAAGATTCACACCATCGAGGCCGTTGTCGACCGCCTCGTCATCCGTCACGACAGCGAGGACGAAGAGGAAGCGAAGAACCGCCTGACCCGGCTGGCGGACTCCGTTGAGACCGCGCTCAAGGTCGGCCAAGGCTTCGTGACCGTCGTCAACCTCTCCAAGGACCCCGCCGAGGACATGCAGTTCTCGGAATACCTCGCCTGCCCGGAGCACGGCTACAGCATTCCCGAAATCGAACCGCGGACCTTCTCGTTCAACACGCCTTACGGCGCCTGTCCCGACTGCCAGGGCCTCGGCGTGAAATTTGAGTTGGACCCGACGCTCGTCGTCCCCGACGAATCCCTGTCCCTGAATCAAGGCGCGATCGCCGTTATGGAATGGCGTCCGTCGGACCGCCCGACAGACGGCTATTATTGGCAGCAGATCGTCTCCGTCGCGGGCGTATACGGCATTGACCTCGACGCGCCGTTCTCCTCCCTGACCGCGGAGCAGAAGAAAGTCCTCTTCTACGGAACCGGTTCGAAGAAGATCAAGATCGAGCTCAAAGGCCGCAACGAACGCTATTCGTCCTACGAAGCCGCGTTCGAAGGCATCCTCCCGAACCTCGAGCGCCGTTACAACGAGACCAAGTCCGACTACATCAAGACCCAGATCGGGCAGTTCATGCGCGAGATCCCCTGCAAGACCTGCGGCGGGAAGCGCCTGCGTCCCGAAGCGCTGGCGGTCACCATTGAGGACAAGAACATCATCGAAGTCACCGACTGGCCGGTTTCAAGGACGCTGGAATGGATGAAGCATCTCTCCGAGGATCAATCCGCCCTGACCGCCAAACAGCGCGTCATCGCGGAGAAAGTCTTCCGTGAGATCATCTCCCGCCTGGAGTTCCTCGTGAACGTCGGCTTGGATTACCTGACCCTGTCCCGTTCCGCGGTGACGCTCTCCGGCGGTGAAGCGCAGCGCATCCGTCTCGCGACCCAGATCGGTTCGCAGCTGATGGGCGTGCTCTACGTGCTGGATGAGCCCTCGATCGGCCTTCACGCGCGGGACAACACCAAGCTGCTGAACACCCTGCAGCGTCTGCGCGACCTCGGCAATACGGTCATCGTCGTGGAACATGACGAAGAGACCATCCGCGCCGCGGACTGGATCGTCGACATGGGCCCGGGCGCCGGCGTCAACGGCGGCGAAGTCCTCGTCTCCGGTACGCTTCAGGACGTGCTCGACTGCCCCCGTTCGCTGACAGGGGATTACCTCAGCGGACGGAAGTTCGTCCCCGTTCCGAAGAAGCGCCGCAAGCCGACCAAGCAGTGCCTTGAGATCATCGGCGCGGCGCAGAACAATTTGAAGAATATCAATGTCAAGATCCCGCTGGGGCTGTTCGTCTGCATCACCGGCGTCTCCGGCAGCGGCAAGTCTTCATTGATGAACGAGATCCTGTACAAGTCCCTCGCGCACACCCTGAACCGCGCGCACACCATCCCCGGCAAGCATAAAGAGATCCGCGGGACGGAGTACCTTGACAAGATCATCAACATCGACCAGTCCCCGATCGGGCGCACCCCGCGTTCCAACCCGGGCACCTATACCGGCATCTTCGACGAGATCCGCAAGCTCTTCGCGGAGCTCCCCGAGAGCAAGCTGCGCGGCTACACCTCCGGGCGCTTCTCCTTCAATGTCCACGGCGGACGCTGCGAAGCCTGCCAGGGACAGGGCCGCCTCAAGATCGAGATGCAGTTCCTGCCGGACGTCTACGTCCCCTGCGAAGTCTGCCACGGAACCGGTTACAACCACGAGACCCTTCAGGTGAAGTACAAGGGCAAGTCCATCGCGGACGTCTTGGAGATGACGGTTGATGACGGTGTGGAGTTCTTCTCCGTCTTCGACAGCATCGTCTCCAAACTCAAGCTCCTGCAGGAAGTCGGGCTCGGCTACCTGAAGATCGGCCAGTCGGGGAATACGCTCTCCGGCGGTGAAGCCCAGCGCGTCAAGCTCTCCAAAGAGCTCGCCCGCCGTTCGACCGGCCGCACGCTTTACATTCTGGATGAGCCCTCGGTCGGGCTTCACGCCGCGGATGTGCATAAGCTGATCGAGGTCCTGCAGCGGCTCGTGGATCAGGGCAACTCGGTGCTGATCATTGAACACAACATCGACATCATCAAAGTCGCGGACTACCTCATCGACCTCGGCCCGGAAGGCGGCGACAAAGGCGGCACCCTTGTCGCCTGCGGCACGCCGGAGCAGGTGGCGAAGGTCGAGGCTTCGTACACGGGGCAGTACCTCAAGGAGGTATTGAATAAGTGAGGAGTGAGGAGTTAGGAGTTGAAAAGAGTCAATAGTCAGTAGTCAATAGTCAATAGACGCACCCGCTGCGCGAGCACCCGCTCCCTGCGAGCGG
>CAVCBG010000258.1:0-2991 GCA_963600285.1 Anaerovoracaceae bacterium | reverse complement strand
GTTCCGTCGGGGAGGCGCTCGGCCTGCAGGAATTGCGCCCGCCGGTCATTCATGAACGACGACGCGAAGGTCATCAGGTGCGTGACGGAGAAGATCTCCACCCCGTAGTCGGCAAGGGCGGCGGTGATCTGACGGCAGATCTCGGAGCCCTCGCGTTCGTTGGTGGCGGCGAATGACTCGTTGAAGAGGATCAGCGAACCCGGCTTCACCGCGTCGACGATGCGGTCCATGCGGGTCAGTTCCTCGTCGAGCTTGCCGCTCTGAAGGGAGGCGTCCTCCTCCTTCTTGAAATGCGTGAACACCCCCGCGCGGAGCGGCAGCGTCATCTCGGCAGCGGGGACGAACATCCCGCACTGCCCCATCAGCTGCGCCTGCCCCAGCCCGCGAAGGAACGTCGACTTCCCGCCCTGGTTCGCGCCGGTGATGATATACACGGATTTCCCCTCGAAGTCAAGGTCGTTGCCGTCCGCGCCCATCTTGAGAAGAGCAACGCCGGCGTCGTACGCGCCGCGCATGGATCGGCGGAAGCTGCCGAGGGCGGCGAGCTCCGGCATACAGACAGGCATCCCGACGTCGGCGAGGGCGTCTTTCAAATTCAGGCAGCCCACATAGAACGCGAGCTCCGAGCGCAGCATGTTGAAGTACGCCAGCAAGTGCTCCGCGGACTGGGCAAGGGCGTTCGTCAGCTCGTTGACGGCGCGGTTCCGGCGGACGTCAAGGTCCTCCGCGGCGGTGGTGTCATCCATCGGGACGCGGTACATCGGGCCGAAGACGCGGCCGAGGTTGAAGCTCCGCGCTTCCGGACGGCAGAGGACGTAGTCGATCCCCTGCAGATACCCGCCGAGGCGCGCGCGGACGGTGAGGTCGCCGTTGATGCGGAGAAGCTTGAGCGCCTCCGCGGCCTCGTTCAGGTATTCGTCGGAGAGCTCCGTCTTCAACCCATCAAAGAACGAACGGAAGGCCGCCGAGGTGAAGCCCGCGGATCGGGTCTCGGCGATGGCTTTCAGTTTGGAGAGCAGCTCCAGATAAATCTTCAGGTAGCTGACCGCCGCGTTGAACGTCCCGCTGATGAAGGCCGAATCCAGCCAGCTCCAGGACTTGCGGCGGGTCTCGTCGGACTCCACGCACAGCGCGTAGATCTCCCGCGTCACGGCGGGGTTCGCCATCGCGTCGCGCAGGGCGTCCTGACGGTAGCGGATGGCGTCGGCGTCGGTCACCGGCGTGAAGAGCAGGCGCCGGGCCACGCGCTCAATCAGCGGATCGCCGTCCGCCATGTGGTCAATGATCGTGCGGATGCCGAGATCCGTCTCCAGCGTATCCGCGTCGAAGCACAGCCGCGCTTCGGGGTCGTAATTGCTTTCGGGGTCGATGAGGCGGACTTTCATACGCCGAGCCTCCTTTTCAACTGCTCCGCGGTCAGGCCGTGGCGGTGGGCGATATGCATCGCGAACGCCAGCCCGTCCGGGGCTTTGCGGCGGATCTTGAACGTCCGCTCGCGTTCCTCCGTGTCGCTGACGATGCTCATCATCGAGACCGTCTCCGGCCCGACGGAGGCCAGCTCGTCCAGGAAGGTGACGATGACGCCCAAACAGCCTTTCGCGATCAGGTCCGTCATCATGATCTTCCCCAGCGCCAGCGCGTCCTCCGCGGTGGTCGAGGCGAAGATCTCATTGATCAGCACCAGCGAACGGTCGTCCGCGGCGTCCATCAAATCCCGCAGGCGGAGCAGGTCGTCGCGGAGCTTGCCGTTCTCGTATGAAAGGTCCTCCTCCCGCTCGAAGTGGGTGAGGATCTTCCGGCACAGGAAGAGCTCCGCGGACTTGCCGGGGACGCTGAGCCCGAGGGCGGCGATGTAGTGAATCTGCCCGACGGCGCGGGTGAATGTCGTCTTCCCGCCCTGGTTCGGGCCGGTGATGACGATCAGCCGTTCCGGCGCGTCCAGGGTGAAGTCGTTCGTCACCGTGCGCTCGTCAATCTGCCGCGCCAGCACAATGTCAAAGGCGCCGCGGCAGGAGAGCCGGGTCTTGTCTTCGCGGATGTCGGGGATACAGAAGCTCAATCCTTCCTCCCGCAGCGGAGCGATCAGCCGCAGCCAGCGCAGATAGAACTGCACCTCCCGCGAGAAGTCCAGCAGCGGCTCCTCGTCGAAGTCGAACCATTCCTCGCAGAAGCGGTCCAGCGCCTTGAAGGCGTCCGGATACAGTCCGCGGACCATGCCGAGGATGGCTTCCTCGGTCTTCTCGCAGACGGGCCCGTCGAGGACGCGGTGGCGGTAGTCATTCACGTCCCCGACGCGGAAGCGTTCGAAGAGGTTTTGGATGTAGGCGGAGAAATCCTCCTGGCCGGCGTACTTCTCGACGCGGAGAATGTTCCCGCGGACGGTGAGGCAGTAGTCAACGGCGTCCATGGCTTCGCGGATCTCGGTCACGGCGGCGGAGAAGGCGGCGAAGCGCTCGGAGGCGGTGAAGGATTCGAGGTAGGCGGCGAAGCGGCGCAGCCCTTCGGAGGCGGGGGCGTGGGCGGAGAAGAATCCGCCGAGGTCTTTGACGGCTTGGTTGTAGTTGAGGGCGCTGTTCAGGAGGCGTCCTTGGTCAAGCGGATGATCTTTGATGGAGCGGGGGCCGGGATGATTACCGCGGAACTGCAGCAGGAAGCGGCGGACTTCAAAGACGCGGCGGGAGAACGCCGTGACGGCGGCATTCGTCTCGGGGTCGTCCAGGTCGCGGAGGACATCCTGGCGGTAGCGGATGACGGCGGGGTCGTCGAGCATGGTGTAATAGAATTCACGGAGGTCGGCTCCGCCGCGGGGATCGGCGAGCCCGGCGAAGAGGGATCCGAGCCGGAGATCGCGGAAGCAGTCGGGCTCGTCAACCCTCCGCGCCCGCGTCCGGGATTCGGGAGTGGGGAAGAGGATGGAGATAAATCCGTTGGTGTTCATGGATACAATTGTACCGAGAAATCGATACAAATCGGGGGAAATAATGAACGTTC
>CAVCBG010000257.1:0-3005 GCA_963600285.1 Anaerovoracaceae bacterium | reverse complement strand
CCGTAGATGCCGGCGTCGTTGCCGAGCTCGCCGGTGACGATCTGGATGCCCTCCAACGGGGTGACGTGGACGTTGTTATAGACGTAATCGCGGACCGGCTTCATGAGCAGCTCACCCGCCGCGGCAACACCGCCCGTGATGATGACCATGTCCGGCTCTAAGATGGTGATGGCATTCGCCACAGCGATGCCGAGGTAGTAGCCCGCGGTCTGGTAAATCTCCTGCGCCATCTCGTCACCGTGAAGGGCGGCGTCGGAGACGGTCTTCGGGGTGATCTTATTCAGGTCGTAGTCAACCATCTCGCCGAGAATGGTGGTGCCGCCGTGGGCGACGGCCTTCATGGCCATGGAGCGGATCGCCGGGCCGGAGGCGTAGGTCTCAAGGCAGCCGTGGGCGCCGCAGTTGCAGCGGTTGCCGTGGGGCTGGACGATCATGTGGCCGAGTTCGCCGGCGACGCCCGTTCGTCCGAGGATCAATTGGCCGTTGATAACAAGCCCGCCGCCGATACCGGTTCCGAGCGCGAAGCAGACCATGTTCTCGGTGCCTTTGCCCGCGCCGAAGATCTGCTCGCCCCAGGTGATGGAGTTGACGTCATTGATGAGGAACGCCGGCTTCCCGGTTCCCTTGGTGACGATGTCGCAGACGGGGACATTGACCCAATGGTCCGGCAGGTTGGTCATGAAAACGGTTGTGCCCGTCTTGGCGTTGATCGCGCCCGGCACACCGATGCCGATGCCGTTGATGTCTTCCATCTTCAGCCCGGCGGAGGTGACGAGGTTCTTGCACAGCCTGATAATGCGGGCGATGACCTTATCGTGGCCTTCCTGCGCTTCGGTCGGAACGCTCTGCATGATGAGGATCGTCCCGGTCTCACCGTCAACGACAGCGCCTTTGATGTTCGTACCGCCCAGGTCAATACCGATATTCTTCGACATAATACACACTCCCTTTTCAGCTTTGCTTTCGCAGCAGATCCGCCATGAAGGCGATGTCTTTCATATATTTTACATCATGAACGCGGATAATATCGCATCCGTTCAAAATCGCGGCCGTCAATATCGCGGATGTCCCCGCCATCCGCTCCTCAACCGGACGGTGCAGATACTTCCCGAGGAAGGATTTGCGGCTGGCGCCGAGGAGAACGGGATACCCCAGCCGTGAGACTTCGCGGATGTTCCTCGCGATCTCAAGGTCGTAATACGCCGTGCTCCCGAATCCCAGCCCCGGATCGAGGACGATGTTGTTCTTATTCATCCCGCAGCGAAGCGCCGCCGAGGCGAAGTCCAGCAATTGCGAGCGGACGCGTTCGAGGAGCTTCTCCGGCGTCAGCTGTTCGCTGTCGGTCATGCGCAGCGGACGGGAGCGCATGAGGACCGTCACCTTGCCGCTCGAAGCGCAGACTTTGTTCATCTCCGCGTCGTCGACCGTGCCGGTGTTGTTGATCCAGTCAATGCCGTTCTCCAGCGCGGCGCGGACGGTTTCCGCCCGGCGGGTGTCCACGGAGAGCAGCGTCTGCGGGAATTGACGGCGAATTTCCTTCAGCATGGGGATCAGCCGCGTGATCTCTTCGTCGGCGGTGATCTCCGTGAAGCCCGGGCGGGTGCTCTCCGCGCCGAGATCCAGAATGTCGGCGCCGTTCTCAATGAAGGCCGCGCATTGGTCAATCACCGCGCCGACGCGGTTCGCCCGCCGCAGCAGGCCGTCGCCGCTGAAGCTGTCGGGGGTCAGGTTGACGATGCCCATTGTGTACGAGCGCAGCCCCCAGCGGATGACGGGCTTCGTCATGTCAAGGGGACCGCCGACGCGGCTGACTTCCTCGTCGGGGGCTTCCGCGAGCAGGTCGAACCAGGTCTTCCCGCTGACGGGGTCCGTCTCCATCGGGATGAGGTCGCAGAGCGGTTTGAGGACGAAGCGGCGTTCGCGCATTTTGTCGTGCGGGATGGTCAAGTCCGGCGTGTCCATGGTGAGGTCGTCGTAGAGCAGGATGTCGAGGTCGATCACCCGCGGGCCGTAGCGGAGGGTCTTCACCCGGCCGATGCGCTTCTCGATCTCCTTGAAATACTTGAGCAGGCTGCCGGGGTCGAGCTCGGTCTCGGCTTCCCAAACCATGTTGTAGAACGAAGGCTGCGGTTTATAGCCCCACGGCTCCGTTTCGTATAGATCCGAGGAACGCAGAACGCGCACCGCGGGCGTCAGCAATTGCGCCGCCATGCGCAGGTATTCCACCCGGTCGCCCTGATTTCCTCCGACTCCGATATAAATCAACGCCATATTCGCTCACTTTCGGCACGCGTCCGTGAAGGCGCGGAAAATTTTCATGTGATCATCGTACGACTGCAGGCATTCGGGATGCCACTGCACGCCGAGGGCAAAAGGATGCGCCGGCCGTTCAATCGCTTCCGGGATGCCGTCCTCGCTGTACGCGGTGATGACGAATCCGTCCCCCGCCTCCCGCACGGCCTGATGGTGGAAACTGTTGACCGCGATCCGATCCATGCCGAGGATGGATTGCAGCCGGGAGCCGGGATTGATGAGGTCGTCGTGGATCAGCGCGTCGCGCGGGGTCTCGAACGGCTGGGCGTGGTTGAAGCGCTGATTCTTGAATTCGGTCGGGATGTCGGTATAGAGCGTCCCGCCGGCGGCAACATTCATGACCTGCTCGCCGCGGCAGATCCCGAGGACGGGCCAATCCGTCTCGAAGGCGAGCTTCGCGAGGCGGATCTCGATCTCATCACGGATGGGATGCACGCACCCGACCGGGATGTTCACATCCCCGCCGTACCGCGCCGTCTCAACGTCTCCCCCGCCGATGAGGATCAATCCGTCGAATTCATCGCGGAGGGTGTTGAGGTCTTCCAAAGGATAGTCGAGCGGGATCAAAAACGGCAGTCCCCCCGCCTTCACGACGGAGGTAACATACGCCGGACTCATCGAGTCCGATATAACTGTTTCGTCCGAGTGCTTCAATCCCCGGTGGCAGACCATTGCGATGCGAGGTTTCATGG